>JANNLM010000020.1:0-14679 GCA_031396825.1 Gammaproteobacteria bacterium
CCAGGTCAGCGCGGGCAGGTGCAGCCAGGCGATCTTCGGGTACCACAGCACGAGCACGCCGCCGAACACCGCTAACAGGATGAAGGCCAGGTGCAGGACGAGCACCGCGTCGGCAGCGAGCGAAGCGGCCATCTTCATTTCACCGCCACCGCGAACACTGCGCGCACGGCGTGCTCGCGCAGCAGCGCGAGCGCCGCGGCCGGGTCGGTGATGCCCGGGTCGAGCCACGCACGCCACGCCGCCGGCGCCAGCACCACCGGCATGCGGTCGTGCACCGCCTCGACTTCAGCGGAGGCTGCGGTCGTGAGGATCACGCAGGTCGCCATGGGTTCGGCATCCTCGCGCGCGCGCCACAGCGACCACAAGCCGGCGAACATGAAGCCGCGCGTGGCGCCGTCCGCGCCGGGACGTGGCTGCAGCCCGTGCGGAATTTTCTGGACGGCCGGCCTTCGGCCGGCCGCGGTGGCGCCGTGCAGGTGCTGCCACTCGTACCAGGTGGTCGCCGGGATCAGGCAGCGGGTGGCGCGCAGCGCATCGCGCCACATCGGCTTGTTCGCCGCTTCCTCCGAGCGCGCGTTGAAGGACAGGCGCGGCAGCTCGGGCTTGTTCCACCAGTGCGGGATGAAGCCCCAGCGCGCGTGGATCAGCTGCGCCGGCGTGCCGGGCTGCTGGATCACGATCGGCACGCGGTCGGTCGGCGCGAGCCTCGGCGCGGCCGGCAGCGCGAGCAGGTCTTCGGCGATCTCGGCCAGCACGGCGCGGAAGTCCGCCCAGGCGGCGCGGTCGGGAACAAAGGCGTAGCGGCTGCACATGGGAGCGTATTGTCGCGCCTAAAGCCTGCCCTGAGCCTGTCGAAGGGGCGCTCCTACCCAGGCAGGCGCGCGTGGAACTCGAAGAACGCCTTCAGCACTCCGGCCGGATCCTCGGTCTGCGGGTAGTGGCCGATGCCGGGCAGGGACACGACGTCGGGGTTCGGCACCAGCGCGCGGTAGCGCGTGACCATGTGCGCGCCCGAGACCGGATCGTCGGGACCGTTGATCAGGCGCAGCGGCACGCGCGTCTTCTGCAGCGCGCCGACCCAGCGCTCGCGGTTGGCGATGCGCTCGGGCATGTAGCGGATCAGCTTGTGCATGATGCGGGTGCCGCCGTCGCGGCGGATCAGTTCCCAGAATTGCGCGAGCTCCTCCGCCGAGGGCTGCGTGTTCGCGCCGAAGATGGCCGCGAAGCTGCGGTCGAAGCTGCGCCGGTTCATCAGCCGCGACAGCAGCGGCCCGAGCGGCGTCAGCAGCAGTTTCTGGATGGTGCGCGCGCGGTGGGTCTCGGGGAACAGCCCGCCGTTGAGCAGCACGCAGGAGTCGATCTGCGGGCGTGCCGCAGCGCCGCGCTCCAGGTGGCGCGCCAGGAGTTCCTGCGCCACGGTGTCGCCGTAGTCGTGCGCGAGCACGTGGATGCGGCCGACGCCCAGGTGCGCAAGCAAGCCTTCGAGCAGCTCGGCCTGGTCCAGGATCGAGTAGGGATAATCGGCGGGTTTCGACGAGAAGCCGAAACCCATCATGTCGGCGGCGATCACGCGCGGGAACTTCGCGCCGAGCGCGTCCCACACCTTGTGCCAGTCCCACGACGCGGTCGGGAATCCGTGGATCAGCAGCAGCGCCGAGGCCGCGCCCGGCTCGCGCGCCTGTTCGATGAAGAAGAATTCCTGGCCGCCATGCATGTGCACGCGGCCGGCCCGGCGCCAGCTCTCCGGCGTCGCGCTCACTTGGCCAGGCGCTGCATCATCGCGTTCAGGACCGCGTGATAGCGCTCGGGCATCAGGCGCTGGATGCGGTCGATCATCACGGCGTCCTTGCCGATCAGCACGCGCGGCGAGCCTTTCTCGATGCCGCGCACGATGGCCGCTGCCGCCTGCTCTGGCGTGGTGCGCGCCAGGCGGTCGAAGCGGGCGACCACTGCCGCAGGATCGTCGTTGCCGAGCGGGTCCTTGTAGAAGCGCTGCGCGCGCACGATGTTGGTCTTGATGCCGCCGGGGTACACGCCGATGGCGCGCACAGGGGTGTCCTTGAGTTCGTGGCGCAGCGCCTCGGTGAAACCGCGCACCGCGAACTTCGCCGCGTTATAGGCGCTCTGCGTCGGCACGCCGATCATGCCGAACACGCTCGAGACGTTGACGATCGCGCCCTCGTCCTGCGCCAGCAGCATCGGCAGGAAGGCCTTGGTGCCGTAGGCCACGCCCCAGAAGTTGATGCCCATCAGCCACTCGAAATCTTCCCAGGACATGTCGTTGACGGTCTGGGAGACGGCGACGCCAGCGTTGTTGATGACGACGTGCGCCGTGCCGAAATGCTGCTTCACGCTCTCGGCCAGCGCGTATACGGCGGCGCGGTCGGCGACGTCGAGCTTCTGCGTCATCACTTCCGCCGACAGCTCGTTCGCGGTTTGCTTGAGCGAGGCCTCGTCGATGTCCGCCAGCGCCAGGCGGCAGCCCTTCTGCGCCAGCAGTTGCGCCAGCGCCCGGCCGATGCCCGATCCCGCGCCGGTGACGACGGCGACCTTGTCTCTCAACGCGTACATGCGCTCGCTCCCTATTTGATCTGTTCGGCTCTCTGCTGTTCTTCGACTTGCCGGCTGCCCGGCACCAGCACGCGCGCGGCGACGATGCCGACTTCATAGAGCAGATAGATGGACATCGCCAGCAGCGTCTGCGACAGCACGTCCGGCGGCGTCAGGATCGCGCCGACGATGAAGGCGCCCAGAAAGACGTACTCGCGGATGGAGGCCAGCTTCGCCGGCGTCACGAAGCCGGCCTTCACCAGCAGCACGATCGCGACCGGCGTCTCGAAGGCGACGCCGAACACGACGAACATGCCGAGCACGAAGCTGAGGTAGTGGTTGATGTCCGTCATCACCGCGACGCCCTCCGGCGCGACGCCGACCAGGAACTTGAACACCAGCGGCAGGATGCCGAAGTAGGCGAAGGCGATGCCGGCGTAGAACAGCAGCGTGCTCGAGGCCAGCAGCGGCAGCACGAAGCGCTGCTCGTTGCGGTACAGCCCCGGCGCGACGAAGGCCCACACCTGGTACAGCACCCACGGCATCGCCAGCACCAGGGCGGCGACGAAGGCGAGCTTGATCGGCGCGAAGAACGGCGAGGCGACTTCCGTGGCGATCATCGAGCTGCCCGCCGGCAGGAACTGCAGCAGCGGCGCGGCGACCAGGGCGTAGAGTTCCTGCCCGAAGTACATCAGCGGAAATGCCAGCAGCAGCACGCCGACGATGCTGCGCAGCAGGCGCGTGCGCAGCTCCAGCAGGTGCGCGATCAGCGGCTGCTCGGTCACGGCTTCGGCTCGCCGCGCTGGTCCGCGACGTCGCCCAGCTTGCGCAGGTCGTCACGCACGGAGTCGGTTCCCTCGCGGAACGCTCGGGTGGCGGAGTCGAGATCCTGCTTCAGGCTGCCGCCGGTCTCGCGCTCGAGCTCACTCGACAGGTTGCGCACGTAGCTGCGCGCCCGCCCGGTCCAGCGCCCCAGCGTGCGCGCCACGGCCGGCAGCTTTTGCGGGCCGAGCACGACGAGCGCGACGATGAAACAGAGCAGCAGCTCCGAGAAGCCGACCTCGAACATGGCGGCCGCCGGCGCGTCAGGCGCCGGGCTTGGGTCCGTCGCCGGCCTTGGTGACTTCGTCGGGCTTCTTGCCCTCTTCCTGCTCGCCGTCCTTCATCGCGCCCTTGAAGTTCTTGATGGCGGAGCCGAGGTCGCCGCCGAGCGTGCGCAGTTTCTTGGTGCCGAAGATCACGACGACGATCGCGAGGACGACCAGCCAGTGCCAGATGCTCCACGTGCCCATGTCATTTGCTCCTGGAATTCCGCGGCCGGCCTTCGGCCGGCCGTTCAGCTTTCTCGTCGAGGCCCGAGCGCCCGCGGCGCCGCGCCAGTTCAGCGGTCAGTTCGGCCAGCGGCACGTCCTGGTGCGCCATCAGCACGAGGCTGTGGAACCACAGGTCGGCCAGTTCATGCACCAGCGCCGCGCGGTCGCCGCTCTTGGCCGCGATCACCGTTTCGGTCGCCTCTTCGCCGACCTTCTTCAGGATCGCATCGAGGCCGCCGTGATGGAGCTTGGCCACGTACGATTCCTTCGCGTCGGCGTCCTTGCGCGCCTGCAGCGTCGCGTACAGCTCGTCGAGCACGTCGGTGGTCATCGAGCTAGTGTAACCCTCGCTAGGTTACGGGGAAGTGTAGGAGCGCCTCTCAGGCGCGACCGGTTACAGGCGAACCCTGACGCCCTTGGCGGCCAGGAACTTCTTGGCCTCGCCGACGGTGTGGGTGCCCTCGTGGAAGATGCTGGCCGCCAGCACGGCGTCGGCGCCGCCGGCGGTGAAGCCCTGGTACAGGTGCTCGAGCGTGCCGACGCCGCCCGAGGCGATGACCGGCACCGGCACGCTCTTGGTGATCGCGGCGAGCAGCTCGAGGTCGTAGCCGGACTTGGTGCCGTCCCTGTCGATGCTGGTGATCAGCAGTTCGCCGGCGCCCTTGGTCACCATCTTCGCGGCCCACTCCACCGCGTCGAAGCCGGTGGCCTTGCGCCCGCCGTGCGAGAACACCTCCCAGCGCGGCGGCTGCTTCTTGCGCGACTTCACGCGCTTGACGTCGATGGCGACGACGATGCACTGCACGCCGTAGCGGTTGCCGGCCTCGGTGACGAGGTCCGGGTTGCCGATCGCGGCGGTGTTGATCGAGACCTTGTCCGCGCCGGCGGAGAGCAGCCCGCGCACGTCGGCCGGCTCGCGCACGCCGCCGCCGACCGTGAGCGGCACGTAGATCTGTTCGGCAACGGCTTCGACCACCTGGAACAGCGTCGGCCGGTCCTCGGCGCTGGCGGTGATGTCGAGGAAGATCAGCTCGTCGGCGCCCTGCTGGTCGTAGCGGCGCGCGACCTCGACCGGGTCACCGGCGTCCTGCAGGTCCTCGAAGCGCACGCCCTTGACCACGCGACCGCGGTCGATGTCGAGGCAGGGGATGATGCGTTTGGCGAGCATCCGGCGGGTGCCTTTGGAGGAGCAGGAAAAGCCCTCAGCCGAGGGCTTTGAGCGCGTCCTTGACCGTGAGGGTGCCTTCGTAAAGCGCGCGCCCGACGATGCAGCCGGCGACGCCATCGGACTCGAGCTCCTTCAACGCGGCCAGGTCGGCGGCGCTGCTGATGCCGCCGGATGCGAACACCGGCGTCTTGACGGCCTTTGCCAGGTTGCGCGTGGCGTCGACGTTGAAGCCGTTCATCATCCCGTCCTTGGCGATGTCGGTGTAGACGATCGCCTCGGCGCCGTCGCGTTCGCAGTGCTGCGCGGCCTCGATGGCGTCGTGACCGGTGAGCTTGGCCCAGCCGTTCAGCGCCACGCGGCCATCCTTGGCGTCGATGCTGACGATGATGTGGCGCGGGTATTCGATGCACAGGTCGTGCAGGAAGTGCGGCGCGATCACGGCCTTGGTGCCGACGATGATGTACTGCGCGCCGGCCTCGAGCAGGCGCTGCACGGTTTCCTCGTCGCGAATGCCGCCGCCGACCTGCACCGGCACCTTCACGGCACCGACGATCTTCTCGACGATCTTGATGTTGATCGGCTGGCCCTTGATGGCGCCGTCGAGGTCCACCACGTGCAGGCGCTGCGCGCCTTCGTCGGCCCAGCGCTTGGCGACCGCCACCGGATCCGGCGAGAACACGGTCACGTCGTCCATCTTGCCCTGGCGCAGGCGCACGCACTGGCCGTTCTTCAGGTCGATGGCAGGAATCAACAGCATGGGCGACGCAGTGGGGGGTTCAGCGGATGAGCCGGGAATGCGCGAGGGGAAGAGTGCGCGAGGGATGGGCGTGGTGGTTCGGCGTTGGGTTGACTCTGCACCACTGCGCCGGGGTTTTCAAGGACTGCCAGTGGCAGTCCTTGCCGGCGCAGTCGGGGCCTTCAACTAAGGCTTGCCGTCCCAGCCGACGAAGTTCGAGAGCAAAGTCATGCCAGCGCCCTGGCTTTTCTCGGGGTGAAACTGGAACGCCACGATATTGTCCTTGGCCACCGCCGCGGCGAACGGCGTGCCGTACTCGGCCGAGCCGAGCACGTGTTTCTTGTGGCGCGGCACCGCGTGGTAGCTGTGCACGAAATAGAACCAGCTGTCGTCGGGCACGCCGGCCCAGATCGGGTGCTTGGCCGTCTGCTTCACGCGGTTCCAGCCCATGTGCGGCACCTTGAGCCGCTCGGCCGCGCCCGCCACCGGATCGGGGAAGCGCACGACCTTGCCGGGGATGAGCCCGAGCGCCGGCACGCCGTTGTTCTCGTCGCTCCACTCGTGCAGCACCTGCATGCCCAGGCAGATGCCGAGCAGCGGCACCTTCTTGGCCTGCTCGCGCACCAGCTCGTACAGGTCGAGGCGCTTGAGTTCGGTCATGCACGCGCGCACGCCGCCGACTCCCGGGAGCACCAGCTTGTCGCAGGCGCGCAGCTCCTCGGCGTCGTAGCTGACCACGATCCGTTCGCTGCTGGCGACGCGCTCGAGCGCCTTGCCGAGCGAGTGCAGGTTGCCCATGCCGTAATCGATGACGCCAATCGTCTCGGCCACGGGATCCCGGCGTTACAGCGTGCCCTTGGTGGACGGCACGCCGGTGGCGCGCCCGTCCGGTTCGACGGCCATGCGCAGCGCGCGGCCGAAGGCCTTGAACGCCGTCTCGGCGATGTGGTGCGCGTTGCGGCCGCGCACGTTGTCGATGTGCAGCGTGACCTTGGCGTGGTTGACGAAGCCCTGGAAGAACTCGCGGAACAGGTCGACGTCGAACTCGGCGACGCGCGCGCGCGGGAACTCGACGCCGTACTCCAGCCCCGGTCGGCCCGACAGGTCCACCACCACGCGCGTCAGCGCCTCGTCGAGCGGCACGTAGGCGTGGCCGTAGCGCCGCACGCCGGACTTGTCGCCGAGCGCCTGCTCCAGCGCCTGGCCCAGCGTGATGCCGATGTCCTCGACCATGTGGTGGTGGTCGATGTGCACGTCGCCCTTGCCTTCGATGGTCAAGTCGATCATGCCGTGGCGCGCGACCTGCTCGAGCATGTGCTCGAGGAAGGCGATGCCGGTGGAAAACTTCGCCGCGCCGGTGCCGTCGAGATTGATCTCGACCCGGATCTGGGTTTCCTTGGTGTTGCGGGAAACGCTGGCTGTGCGCGCCTTCATGAACCTGCCCGGACAAAACGGCCGGCTAGGATACTCCCCGGGGGTGCGAAATCAAATCGAGTCGCATCGCGCCGTTCAGCTTTCCAGCCAGAACGTCACCGGGCCCTCGTTCGTCAGTGTCACCTGCATGTCCGCGCCGAACTCGCCGGCCGCGGTCTGCGGCCACGCCGCGCGCGCGTCTCGCACCAGGCGCTCGAACAATTCCTGCGCCCGCGCCGGCTCGGCCGCCGTCGAAAAACCCGCGCGCGTGCCGCTCGAGGTGTCGGCCGCCAGCGTGAACTGCGGCACCAGCAGCAAGCCGCCCTGCACGTCGCGCAGCGACCGGTTCATGCGCCCGGCTTCGTCCGGGAACACGCGGTAGGACAGCAGGCGTTCCAGCAGCCGCGCCACCTCGGCCTCGCCGTCGGCTTTCTGCACGCCGATGAACACCAGCAGCCCGTGGCCGATGGCGCCCGTCTCGCGGCCGCCGACGCGCACGCTGGCCGAGCTGACGCGCTGGAGCAACCCGATCATCGGGCGGGGCCCGCGGCAGGCATGAGGTGCAGCATAAATATGGTCAGTGCAGCAAAAACGGCGCCGGCGAGGAAGGTTTCGGCGGCGCCGCCCCAGGTCCACAGGGCGCCGGCGAGGGTGCTGGCGGCGACCAGCAGCACGCCGCGCACGAAGTGCAGCATGCCGAAGGCGGTGCCGCGCAGCTCGGCGGGCGCCTGGTCGGCGACCAGCGCGGCGATCAGCCCTTCGGTCAGGCCCAGGTGCAGGCCCCACAGCACGGTGCCGGCGAAGGTCCAGGCCAGCGTGCCGCCGAAGCCGAGGCAGAGGTTGGCGAGAATCAGCAGGCCGCAGCCCCAGGCCAGCACCTTCGAGCGCGGCATGCGGTCGGACAGCACGCCGGCCGGGTAGGCGCTGGCGCCGAAGGCGACGTTCATCGCCACCAGCACCAGCGGCACCAGCGCGATGGCCAGGCCCTGCTCCTGCGCGCGCAGCAGCAGGAAGGCCTCCGAGAAACGCGCCAGCGTGAACGGCACCGCCACCGCGAGCAGCATCCAGTACGCGCGCGGCAGGCGCGCGAGCGCGCGCCGGTCGAACTTCGGACGGTCGGCCGCCGCCACCGGTGGACGCGGCGGCTCGCGCACGCCGACCACGAGCACCATCACGGCAATGAACGCCGGGATCACCGCGACCGCGAACACCGCGCGCATGTCCCCGGCGAACAGGAACATCAGCGCCACCGCCAGCAGCGGGCCAATCACGGCGCCGACCGTGTCGAGCGACTGGCGCAGGCCATAGGCGGCGCCGCGCTGGTCCGGCGTGGTCAGGTCGGCGACCAGCGCATCGCGCGGCGCGCCGCGGATGCCCTTGCCGATGCGGTCCATCAGGCGCGCAGCCAGCACGGTCGCGGCGCTGCCGGCGAGCGGAAACAGCGGCTTGGACAGCGCGGCCAGGCCGTAGCCGGCGACCAGCAGCGGCTTGCGCCGGCCCAGCCGGTCCGACCACGCGCCGGAGACCAGTTTCACCAGCGCCGCGGCGCCCTCGGCCACGCCCTCGATCAGGCCGAGCACCAGCGGGCTCGCGCCCACCATCACGAGGAACGCCGGCAGCAAGCCGTGGATCATCTCCGAGGAGACGTCCATGAACAGGCTGACGAGGCCGAGCATCCAGACGCCGGCGGGCAGGCGGGAGCGCATCGGCCGATTATCGCAGCCCATCGGCGCGCGCCTACAATCGGCGCCCATGCGATTCGGATTCCAACTGCTGGCGCTGTTGCCGCTCGCGGCGCTGCAGGCGCTCGGCGCGTTCGCCGGCTGGCTGCTGTCGATGCTGCCGAATTCGCGGCGCAGCACGGCGATCATCAACGTCGAGCGCTGCTTCCCGGAGTTGTCCGCCGCGCAGCGCCGGCGCCTGGTGCGCCAGGCGATCACGCACGAGGTCACCACCTTCTTCGAAACGCCGATGGTCTGGCTCGGCGCCGATGCCAAGGTGCGCGGGCTGGTGAAGAGCTGGAACGGGCTGGAAATCTTCGACGCCGCGATGAAGCCGGGCACCGGCGCCATCCTGCTGACGCTGCACCAGGGCTCGTTCGAGGCCGGCGCGATCCCGCTGTCGGCGACCTACCCCATCGCCGGCATTTACAAGACACAGAAGGGCGCGCTGAACGACCTGTCGGTGCAGGGCCGCAGCCGCTACAAGGGCGTGCTGATGGCCTCGGAGGGCGGCAACATCGGCACGCAAATCTCGGCGCTCACGGCCAAGGGCTACGCCGTGTACTTCATGCCGGACCAGGACCCGCCGCGGGGCCGTGGCGTGTTCGCGCCGTTCTTCGGCCACCTGGCGCACACGCCCAAGCTGGTACCGCGGCTGGCCAAGATGCGCCCCGACCTGCCGATCGTCCTGATGTGGGTCGAGCGGCTGCCGCGCGCGCAGGGCTTCGCCGTGCACTTCCGCGCGCCCTCGCCCGGCATCCGTGACCCGGACCCGGTCAAGTCGGCCACCGCGCTGAACGCCGATTTCGAAGCCTTCGTGCGCAGCTGCCCGGAGCAGTACTGGTGGGGCTACAAGCGCTTCCGCCGCCGCCCGCCCGGCGAGCCGCCGTTCTACGGGGACGCTTGAGGGCGCTTGAACTGAGCCCGTAGCCCCGTACAATCCCGCGCGACGAAAGCGAACCTCCGGAGCGCACCCCGGTCTTACCGGCGCGCATCCCAGACCTAGAGCAAGAAACCATCCATGGAAGACCAGATCCTCATCGAGGCACGAGGGCTGTCGCGCCGTTACGGGCCGACCGTCGCCGTCGCGGGACTCGACCTCACGCTGCGCAAGGGCGAGATCCTCGGCATGCTCGGCCCCAACGGCGCCGGCAAGACCACCACCATGAAGATGCTGGCCGGCTGCCTCGCGCCCACCGCCGGCAGCGTGAAGATCAACGGCGTGGACCTGCGCGAGGAGCCCAGCCGCGCCAAGCAGCACCTCGGCTACCTGCCGGAGCAGCCGCCGGTGTACCCGGAGCTGACCGTCGATGAATACCTGACCTACTGCGCGGGACTGCACAGCATCGTGCCGCGCCAGCGCGCGGTCGCGGTGGCGTCGGCCAAGAAGGACTGCGGCCTGGCCGAGGTCGGCCGGCGCCTCATCGGCAATCTTTCGAAGGGCTACCAGCAGCGCGTCGGGCTGGCGCAGGCCATCATCCACCGCCCGCCGGTGGTCATCCTCGACGAGCCGACCGTGGGCCTCGATCCGATCCAGATCCGCGAAATCCGCGGCCTGATCACCGAGCTCGGCAAGAGCCACTCGGTGATCCTGTCGAGCCACATCCTTCCCGAGATCCAGGCGGTGTGCGGGCGCGTGATGATCATTCACCGCGGCCGCGCGGTGTACAACGAGTCGATCGGGCAGGTGCGCGGCGCCGCCATCACCATCGAGCTGCGCCGCCCGCCGAAGGCCGATGACCTGCGCAGCTTCAAGGGCGTGCAGAAAGTGGCCGAGCTCGGCGGCGGGCGCTTCCGCCTGCACTGCGACGACGCGGCCGACCCGCGCGAGCAGCTCGCCGAGCTGGCCGCGCGCAACAACTGGGGCCTGCTCGAGCTGCGCGCCGAGAGCAAGACGCTCGAGGAGATCTTCGTCGAGCTGACCGCCGGCGACGAGCCGCGCGACGTGACGGCGGAGGCCGCATGAGCCACGTCCTCGTCATCGCCCGCGGCGAGCTGCGCCGCATCTTCCTGTCGCCGCTGGCCTGGGCCGTGCTCGCCGTGGTGCAGCTGATCCTCGGCTTCGTCTTCATCAACCTGCTGATCGACTACGCGCGCAATGCCGAGCTGGGCGACCAGTTCACCGGCGTGGCCGACTACATGGGCGGCGGCCTTTACGGCTTTGCGATCATCATCCTGCTGCTGGTGATGCCGCTGATGACCATGCGGCTGTTCTCGGAGGAGCGGAAGTCCGGCAGCTTCACGCTGCTGCTGTCCTCGCCGGCCTCGCTGACCGAGATCGTGCTTGGCAAGTTCCTCGGCCTCACCGGCTTCATGCTCGCGCTGCTCGTGTTGCTGGCGATCATGCCGCTGTCGCTGCTGCCGGGCACCGACCTCGACCTCGGCCGCATCGCCGCCGGGCTGCTCGGGCTGTTCCTGATGATGCAGGCGTTCGGCGCGGCCGGGTTGTTCGTGTCGTCGCTGACGCGCGAGCCGACCATCGCTGCGGTCGCCGGCTTCGGCCTGCTGCTGCTGGTGTGGCTGATCCAGATCGTCGCCTACCAGGACATCCCGTTCGCCGAGGTGTTCGGCTACCTGTCGCTGATCGGGCACTTCGACAACCTGCGCCGCGGCCTGTTCGACACCGCCGACGTGATCTATTACGTGCTGTTCACCAGCCTGTTCCTGTGGCTGACGGTGCAGCGCCTCGACCTGGAGCGCAGCTGACATGAGCCGCAAGCAAGTCCTCATGCAGCAGCTGTTCAGCGCCGTGCTGTTCGTTGCCGTGCTGGCGATGCTCGGCTGGCTGTCGAATCGCTACAAGGTCGAGCTCGACTGGACCGCGGGCAACCGCAACACGCTGACCGAGCCGTCGCGCAAGCTGCTCGCCGCGCTGCCGGACCCGGTCGCCTTCAAGGTGTTCGTCTACCCGCGCTCGGAGAAGCGCCAGGCCATCGAGGCGGACGTCCGGCGCTACCAGCGCGTGAAGGACGACATCACGCTGGAGTTCATCGACCCTTCGACCAACCCGCAGAAGGTGCGCGACTACAACGTGCAGCGCGCGGGCGAGGCGATCGTCGAATACCAGGGCCGCCACGAAAACCTCGCCGCCACCACCGAGCAGGCCATCACCGGCGCGCTGCAGCGGCTGGCGCAGACCGGCGAGCGCTGGGTGGTGTTCCTCGAAGGCCACGGCGAGCGCTCGATCGGCGACAGCGAGCAGAACGGCTACACCCAGTTCGCCGACCTGCTGCGCGACAAGGGCCTGAAGCTGCGCGGGCTGAACCTCGCCACCGACGCGCGGGTCCCCGACAACGCCGCGGTGCTGATCGTCGCCAGCCCGGCGCGGTCGCTGCTCGAGGGCGAGGCGAAGCTCGTCAGCGACTACGTGCAGCAGGGCGGCAACCTGTTGTGGCTGGCCGACCCGGCCGAGGGCGGCAAGGACCCGGCGGCGAGCCTCGGCGCGCTGGCGAAGTCGCTCGACGTCAGCTGGCAGAAGGGCACCGGCATCATGCTCGAGTCGGCATCGCTCGGCCTGCCGCCGTTCATCTACATCACCACGCAGTATCCGCAGAACCCGGTCACGCACGATTTCCCCGAGAACGCGCTGTTTCCGCTGGTGCGCGGCGTGACCTACAAGTCCGACCCGGGCGCGGCGTGGACGGCGCAGCCGCTGCTGACCACGGGCGAGCACGCCTGGCTCGAGACCGGCGCGCTCGAAGGCGAACTCGCGCTCGACACGGCCAAGGGCGACACGCAGGGACCGCTCACGCTCGGCGTCACGCTGACGCGTGAGCTCAAGCCCGCGGCCGGGGCACCGAAGGAAGGCGAGCCGGCAGCGGAGCAGAAAGGCCGCGCGCAGCGCGTCGCGCTGGTGGGCGACAGCGACTTCCTGGCCAACGGCTACGTCGGCCAGCTCGGCAACGGCCTGCTCGGCCTGAACCTGGTGCAGTGGCTGGCCTCGCAGGACGAGATGCTCAACATCGACGTGCCCAAGGCGCCGGACACCGCGCTGGTGATTCCCGCCTGGGGCATGTACGCGATCTATTTCGGCTTCGCCTTCCTGCTGCCCGCCACGCTGCTCGGTTTCGGCGTGACGCGCTGGGTGATCCGGCGCCGGGCATGAAGCGCCAACGCCTCAACTGGGTCCTGCTCGCCGCGGCCCTCGGCCTTGGCGGCGCGGTTTATTTCGCACAGCAGGGCGAGCCGCCCGGCCCGCCGCTGACGGCCTATAAGCCGGATGCGGTCACGCGCATCGCGCTCGACCATCCCGGCGCGCCGGCTATCCGCCTCGAGAAGCAAGGCGGGGCCTGGCAGCTCGTCGCGCCGATCATCGCCGAGGCCGATCCGTTCGAGGTCAACGCCCTGGTCGGGCTCGCCGACCGCGAGACCAAGCTCAAGCTCGAGGGCGCCACGCTCAAGGACCTCGATCTCGACCCGCCGCAGTTCACCCTGACGCTGAACGACGCCGCGATCGGCTTCGGCGCCACCGAGCCGCTCGAGTACCGCCGCTACGTCAAGACCGCGGACGGTGCATTCCTGGTCGAGGATCCGCCGGGCGCAGCGCTCGACAAGGATTACGCCGACCTCGTCGCCAAGGACCTGTTCCCGGCCGGCGCCGAGATCGAGCGCATCGAAGTGCCCGGCCTGACGCTGGCCCGGGGCGCGGACGGCAACTGGGCGGTCACACCGCCCGACCCGAAGGCAACCGCCGACGCCATGCAGAAAATGGCCGATGGCTGGAAGGGCGCGCGCTCGATGTGGAACGAGCAGGCGCGCGGCGCCAAGGTCAGCGGCGGCAAGGTGCGGGTCACGCTCAAGGGCGGTGTCGTGCGCGAGTTCACCGTCGCCGCGCGCGAGCCGCAGCTGAAGCTGTACCGCGCCGACCTCGGCGTGAACCTGGTGCTGTCGAGGGCGCTGGCCGACGAGCTGCTCAAGCTGCCGGAACTGCCGCAAGAGAAGAAGCCCGAAGCGCCATAATCGCGGCGTGCCGGAACTCCCCGAAGTCGAAACCATCCGCCGCGGCATCGAGCCGCACGTGGTCGGCCGCACCATCGAGAAAGTCGTCGTGCGCGACCGGCGCCTGCGCTGGCCGATCGCGCGCGGCTTCGAGAACGCGCTCGCCGGCAAGCGCATACGCACGGTAGAACGCCGGGGCAAATACCTGCTGCTCGGCCTCGACGGCGGCCGCGTGATCCTGCACCTGGGCATGACCGGCAATCTCGCCTTGCTGGAACCGGGCCGCGCCCTGCGCAAGCACGACCACTTCGACCTCGAGCTGTCGGGCAACCTGCTGCTGCGTTTCAACGACCCGCGCCGCTTCGGCGCCGCACTGTGGTGGCCAGCGTCGCAGGCGCAGCACGCGCTGATCCGGCACATGGGGCCGGAGCCCCTGACCGACGCCTTCAACGCCGACGACCTCGCGAAGCGCGCGCGCAAGCGCAGCGCGCCGGTGAAGAATTTCCTGATGGACGGGCGCATCGTCGTCGGCGTCGGCAACATTTACGCGGTCGAGGCGCTGTACCGCGCGGGCATCCGCCCGATGCGGCAGGCCGGACGGGTGACGCGCGCCGAGTTCGGAGAACTGGTGGAGGCGGTACGCGGGGTGCTGAATGACGCGATCGCCGCCGGCGGCACGACGTTCCGGGATTTTCGCGACAGCAACGGCGAGCCGGGCTACTTCGTCCAGAAGTTGTTCGTGTATGACCGCGCCGGCCAGCCGTGCCGCAAGTGCAGGACGCCGATCAAGCGTCTCGTGATCGGGCAGCGCTCGTCGTACTACTGCCCGAAGTGCCAGAA
>JANNLM010000047.1:0-7778 GCA_031396825.1 Gammaproteobacteria bacterium
GACTACGCCATCTACCTGCTCGACCTCAACGGCATCATCCGCAGCTGGAATGCCGGCGCCGAGCGCATCAAGGGCTACAAGGCCGCCGAAATCGTCGGCCAGCCGTTCACGGTGCTGTACACGCCCGCCGAGATCGAGCGCGACAAGCCGCAGCACCTGCTGAAAGCCGCGGCCGAGCGCGGGCGCGCCTCTCGTGAGGGTTGGCGGCTGCACCGCGACGGCACGCGCTTCTGGGCCGACACCGTGGTCACCGGCCTGCACGACCGCGACGGCGACCTCTACGGCTACGCGGTCATCACTCGCGACCTCACCCAGAAGCGTGAGCAGGCAGAAGAACTGCGCCGCAGCCAGGATCGCTCGCGGCGGTTCTGGACCGCCGCGATCAGCGATGCGCTGACCGGCGCGTTCAACCGCCGCTACCTCAACAACCACCTGCGCGGCGCCATCGAGCGCGGCGAACACGCGGTGTCGTCGCTGTTGCTGTTCGACGTGGACCACTTCAAGGCGATCAACGACCAGCACGGCCACGACGCGGGCGACCTCGTGCTGCGCCGGATCGCCGACGTCGCGCGCCAGATCTCGCGCGACAGCGACATGCTGTTCCGCCTCGGCGGCGACGAGTTCGTCAGCTACCTGCCCGGCGTGGACGCCGTCGGCGCGACCGCCATCGCCCAGCGCCTGCGCCAGGCCGTGGCGGCCTCCGGCGCGCAGGGCGGGCAGCAGGTCACCATCAGCATCGGTGTCGCCCAGCGCGAGCCCAGCGACACGGTCGACGGCTGGATTCGCAAGGCCGATGTCGCGCTGTACGAGGCCAAGCAGGCCGGACGCAACCGCGTCGTCTGACGGCGGCGCTCGGGCTATCCTGCTTGCACGCGCCGGCCTTCGCCGCGCGACTGGGGAGCGCGGATGAACCGTCTCGTCATGTGCCTGTGCGCGGCGCTGCTGGCCGCTTGCGGCGCTGAAGCGCCGCCCGCCGCGTCTCCTGCCGCCGCGGCGGCCGCCGCCACCGCCACACCGTCCGATCCGAAGCTGGCCCGGCTCTACGCGCAGACCTGCAAGTCCTGTCACGCGTTTGCGGCCGGCGGCGCGCCGCTGACCGGCGATCGCGCCGCCAGGCAGCCGCGTGTCGCCCAGGGCATGGCCGTGCTGCTCGAGCACACCGTGGCCGGCTACAAGGGCATGCCGCCGCTGGGCGCGTGCATGGACTGCACCGAGAAGGAATTCGAGGCCCTGATCCGCTTCATGGCCGGCATGGACGCCGGCCCGTAGCGCGATGAAGCGCCGCGATTTCCTCGCCTCCACGCTCGGCCTCGCCGCCGGCGCGATGCTGCCCGGCTGTGACGACCCCGGCAGCGCGATGCCGCAGCCGCCGGCCGCCACCACCGGCCCGGATGGCAAGCGCCGCCTGCCTTGGCAGAACTGGGCCGGCTACCAGCACTGCCTGCCGGCCGAGCGCCGAGCGCCGGCCTCGCTCGACGAACTCGTCGACGTGCTGCGCAACGCACCCGGCCCGGTGCGCCCGGTGGGCGCGGGCCACTCGTTCGCGCCACTGGTGCCCACCGACGGCACGATCCTCTCGCTGCGCAATTTCGAGGGATTGTTGGCGCACGACCCCGTTGCCATGACCGCGACGCTCGGCGCGGGCTCGCGCCTGGGCGACCTCGGCGAGCCGCTCACCGCCGCCGGTCAGGCGCTGTTCAACATGCCGGACATCGACGAGCAATCGCTGGCCGGGGCCATGGCCACCGCCACGCACGGCACCGGTTCGAAGCTCGGCGCGCTTCACTCGTACCTGACCGCGCTGACGCTGGTCACGCCGCGCGGGGACGTGCTCGAGTGCAGCCGCCAGCGCAACGCCGAAGTGTTCGACGCCGCGCGCGTCTCGCTCGGCAGCCTCGGCGTGGTCACCCAGGTCACGCTGCGCAACCTGCCGACCCACGCGCTCAAGCGCCGCGTCTGGATCGAGCCGGCCGACGCGCTGATCGAGCAGTTCGACCGGCTCGCTGCGCGCCACCACAGCTTCGAGATGTACCTGCTGCCGTTCTGCAGCAAGGCCGTGGCGATCAGCATCGACCCCACCAGCGAGCCGGTACGGCCGCGCGGCCCCGAGCAGGACAACGACGCCGTGATGGACATGAAGCGCGCGCGCGACCTGACCGCGTGGTGGCCGGGCCTGCGCCGCTGGCTGCTCGACCGCGCGACGCAGGAGTTCCAGCCGGAGGAATCGGTCGACGTCTGGCACCGCGTTTTCCCCTCGAGCCGGGCCGTGCGCTTCAACGAGATGGAATACCACCTGCCGCGCGAGCAGCTGCTGCCGGCACTGCGCCAGGTGCGCGAGGCGGTCGAGCGGCATCCCGAGATCTTCTTCCCGATCGAAGTGCGCGTGGTCAAGGGCGACGACGCCTGGCTCAGCCCGTTCCACGGCCACGAGGCGTCGGGATCGATCGCCGTGCACCACTACCACCTCGAGGATCCGCTGCCCTGCTTCGCCGACGTCGAGGCGCTGTTCAAGCCACTCGGCGGCCGCCCGCACTGGGGCAAGATGAACACGCTGAAGGCGGCGGAGCTGGCCACGCTCTATCCGCGCTGGAACGACTTCCAGCGCGTGCGCCGCGAGCTCGACCCGGAAGGGCGCATGCTCAACCCGTACCTCAAGCAAGCGTTCGGCGCATGAACTTCAAGCGCCGCGCGCTGCTGGCCGCGGCCGTGGCCGTGCCCGTCACGCTGCTCACCATCGCCAGGCCGCAGCGCCGCGGCGGCGCGCACGACGCGTACTTCCTCGCCCTGCAGGCCGCGCTGCGCGAAGCCGGACTGTTCCGGCCGACGCTGGTCATCGACCGCGCGAAGCTGGCGCACAACCTCGAGCGCCTGAAGGCGCAATTGCCGAAGAACAAGAAGTTTCGGGTGGTCGCCAAGTCGCTGCCGAGCCTGCCGCTGCTGCAGGCCGTGCGCACCGCGATGGCCACCGACCGGCTCATGGTGTTCCACCAGCCGCACCTCAATTACCTCGCACAGCGCATGCCGGACGCGCAGTTGCTGCTCGGCAAGCCGTTGCCGGCCGGCGCCGCCAAGCGCTTCTTCGCCGCGCACCGCCCCGGCCCGTTCCGGCCGGACCGGCAGATCGAGTGGCTGGTAGACACGCCGCAACGCCTCGCCGAGTACCGCGCGCTGGCTTCCACCGCCGCCACCGGCGGCGCGCTGCGCCTGAACCTCGAGATCGACGTCGGCCTGCACCGCGGCGGCTTTCGCACGGCGCGGGCAGTGGCCGAGGCGATCCGCGCGATCCAGTCCGATCCGGCGCTCGAATTCTCCGGCTTCATGGGCTACGAGGCCCACGCCGCCAAGATTCCGGCCGCACTCGGCGGCGTGCGCGGCGCGCTGGCGCAGGCCATGGCGTTCTACGGCGAGTGCGTCGATGCCGCGCGCGAAGTGCTCGGCGCGGCGTTCGCGCCCGACACGCTGACGCTGAACGCGGGCGGCAGCAACACCTACGCGTATTACGACGAGGCCGCGCCGTGCAACGAACTGGCCATCGGCTCCGGCCTGGTCAAGCCGACCGATTTCGACACGCCCGGACTCGACAGCCACGTGCCCGCCTGCTTCATCGCCACGCCGGTGCTCAAGGCGCTCGACCGCACCGAGCTCGCGGGCCTCGAGACGCTGACCGGGCTGTTCAGCGCGTGGGACCCCAATACCGCGCGCACGTTCTACCTCTATGGCGGCTACTGGCTCGCCGCTCCGGTCTCGCCGCCCGGCCTGCAGCGCAACGCCATCTGGGGCCACTCCACGAACCAGGACATGCTCCACGGCTCGACCGACGTGCAGTTGCAAGCCGGTGACAGCGTGTTCCTGCGGCCGCACCAGAGCGAGTTCGTGTTCCTGCAGTTCGGTGACCTCGCGGTCTACGAGGGCGGGCGCATCGTCGACGCCTGGCCGGTGCTGCCCGAAGCCGAGGCCTAGGCCGGCAGCACCTCGTAGGGCCCGCCTTTCTCCAGCGCGCGCTGGTACGCCGGCCGTGCGTGGATGCGCTCCAGCCAGGCGTGCAGGCGCGGCAGGTCCGGGCCGCCGCTGCTGCGCGCCGCGGCCGCTTCGACCGGAAAGCTCATCTGGACGTCGGCCGCGCTGAACTCCTCGCCGGCGAACCACGCGTTCTTGGTCAGTTCCCCCTCGAGAAAGCCGAGGTGCTGGCGCAGCTGCGGATCGAGGTACCCGCGGTTGACGTTGCGGACCAGCGCGCGGACCACGGGCCGAACGAAGAACGGCGCCAGCGCCGGCAGGCGCGAAAAGACCAGCTTGGTCACCAGCAGCGGCATCAGCGAGCCCTCGGCGTAGTGCAGCCAGTAGGTATAGCGGCGGCGCGCCGGAGCCCCCGGTGCCGGTGCCCATTGGCCCTTGCCGTAGCGCTCGACCAGGTACTCGATGATTGCGCCCGACTCGGCCACGGTGAGGTCGCCGTCGGTGATCACCGGGGACTTGCCGAGCGGATGGACCTTCTTGAGCGACGACGGCGCGAGCATCGTCCGGGCGTCGCGCTGGTAGTGCTTGACCTCGTACGGGACGCCGAGCTCCTCGAGCAGCCACAGCACGCGCTGCGAGCGCGAGTGGTTCAGGTGGTGGACGGTCAGCACGGATCGGCTACTTGAACAGCTTGTCGCGCAACTGATCCTTGGCCTTGTCGGCCAGCTTGTCCTTCTGCGCCTTGACGTACTCGCGCGTCGCCGCCGTGACGGTGGCATCCACCACCGGCCGCATCATCTGGTTGGCGATGTCGGCCGCACCGGCGCCGCCCTGCTTCGCGCCGAGGTTCTTCAGCACGATCGACGGAATCTTCAGCGTCTTGTCGAGGTTGAACGCAGGCGCCAGCGCGCGTGCCTCGGCGTTCTCGAAGCGAAACTCGTCGATGATGAGCTTCTGCTGGCTGCCGCCGGAGCTGTCGCTTGCGGTTTGCGTGCCGCCCGCGCTGCGCGCGGCCGACTTCACGTGCGCGAGGATCGTGTTCAGGTTGTTGCGGCCCTGGGCATTGAACTCCGCCAGCAGGCGGGGCCCGTCCACCACCAGCGTCTTGATGCGGATCACGTCGCCGGTCAGCGACTTGGGATCCACGGCGATCCTGATGCGGCCGAGATCGAAGGCGGTGTCGTCGGA
Source organism: Gammaproteobacteria bacterium (assembly GCA_031396825.1). Classification (GTDB taxonomy): domain Bacteria; phylum Pseudomonadota; class Gammaproteobacteria; order Nevskiales; family Nevskiaceae; genus JACPFV01. The sequence goes on from JANNLM010000047.1 coordinate 5,146, forward strand.
GAAACCCTCCGGATTGCCGATGCGCAGGCCGGAGAGCTCGCCCTCGCCGCTGAACACCGAGACGCTGGCGCTGCCGAGGGCGACCGACGTGCCGGTCACCGGCGGCCCGTGCGTCTCCAGCGCCTTCTCGATCAGGCGCCCGAACTGGCCGAGCAGCACGAATGCGGCGACCGCAACGACGGCGATCAGGACGCCCCCGACGATAGTAGTGCGCTTGCCCATGACGGATTCCCGCTGCGAGTGGAGCGGCATTGTAGTCTCGTGCGCTACATTGACCATTCACGCCATCCGGGGACTCCCGTGAAGCCGCTGCTGACTTGCCTGATGTGGTGCCTGGCCGCCGGTACGGCGCAGGCGCAGACCTACCGCTACAGCGTCCTGTTCCAGAACGAGGTGCGCGGCACGCAGACCACCGTGGTCGCGCCGGACGGCCGCATCACGGTCGACTTCACCTACCGCGACAACGGCCGCGGGCCCGACGCCCGGGAGGAGATCGTGCTGGCGCGCGACGGCACGCAACTCAGCCACCGCGTGACCGGCAAGTCGACCTTCGGCGCGCCGATGGACGAGGGCTACGTGCGCGAGGGCGGCACCGCGCGCTGGTTCAGCAACGCCGGGCGTGGCGAAGCGCCGGCCGCCGGCGCCGTCGCGTATTACCCGGTGTCGGAGGCTTCGCCGCAGGCGGACGCACTGCTGGCGCGCGCGCTGGCGCTGCGCCCGGACCGGCGCCTGGCACTGCTGCCCGCCGGCGAGATCCGGCTCGCGCGCCTGCACGAGACGCGCCTCGAGGCCGGCGGCAAGCGGCGCAGCGTCGCGCTGTACGCCATCACCGGCATCGACTACGCGCCGACCTACGTCTGGCTGACCCAGGAGCCCGAGTTGCGACTGTTCGCCTCGGTCTACCCGGGCTGGGCCCAGGTCATCGAGGCCGGCTGGGAAACCCAGGCCACGCGGCTCGAGCGCGAGCAGATCGAGGCGCAGGCGCGCCAGCTGGCGGCACTGGCGCCCAAGCTGGCCCATCGCACCGACGGCCTGCTGGTGATCCGAAACGCGCGCGTGTTCGACGCCGAACGCGCGCGCCTCGGCGCGGCGAGCGACGTCTACGTGCACCACGGCCGCATCGCGGGCGTCTATCCGGCCGGCTCCGTCACGCAGGGCGCCGCCAGCGTCATCGACGCCGGCGGTCGCGTGCTGCTGCCCGGGCTGTTCGACATGCACGTCCACCTCGGGCCGTGGGACGGCGGGCTGCACCTCGCCGCCGGCGTCACGACCGTGCGCGACATGGGCGCCGACAACGCCGTGCTGGCCGAGCAGGTCGCGCTGATCGAAAGCGGCCGCGCCATCGGCCCGCGCGTCGTGCCGACCGGCTTCATTGAGGGCGCCAGCGAGCACAAGTCGAGCGGCGGCTTCATCGTCGGCAGCCTCGACGACGTCAAGCACGCCATCGACTGGTACGCCCAGCGCGGCTTCCCGCAAATCAAGCTGTACAACTCGTTCCGCCGCGAGTGGGTCGAGGGCACCACAGCCTACGCCCACCAGCGCGGCCTGCGCGTCAGCGGACACGTGCCCGCGTTCATGCGCGCCGAGGAAGTCGTGGCCATGGGCTACGACGAGCTGCAGCACATGAACCAGCTGTTCCTCAACTTCCTGTCAGCGAAGGACACCGACTCGCGCACGCTGGCGCGCTTCTACCTGATCGCCGAGAACGCGCACGCGCTCGACCTGAAGTCGTCGCGCGTGCAGAAGTTCGTCAAGCTGCTGAAGCAGCGCGGCACCGTGGTGGACCCGACGCTGGGCACCTTCGGCTTCATGGCCTACAAGCAGGGCGAGGTCAACCCGCCGTTCGCGCCGGTCATCGACCACCTGCCTGCCGCGGTGCAGCGCCTGCAGCACACCAACACGCTGGACGTGAACGACGCCAACGTCGCGCGCTACCGTGCTTCGTACAACAAGATGGTCGAGTTCGCCGGTATCCTGCACCGCGCCGGGGTGCCGCTGGTCGCCGGCACCGACGACACGCCCGGCTTCGTGCTGCACGGCGAACTCGAGTTGTACGCCCGGGCGGGCATCCCGGCAGCCGAAGTGCTGCGCATCGCCACCTGGAACGGCGCGAAGTACACGCGCACGCTCGACCGGCTCGGCTCGATCGCGCCCGGCAAGCTCGCCGACCTGATCCTGGTGGACGGCGACCCGACGGTAAATATCTCCGACATCCGGCGCGTGGCGCTGGTGATGAAGGAAGGCGTGATCTACAACCCGGCGGAGATCTACCCCGAGCTTGGCGTCACGCCGTTCGCGCCGCCGCTGGCGGTGACGCGCGCCGCCGCGCCCTGATCCGCGAGGAACTCCTCCAGCGGGCGCGGCCGCGCGATGGCGTAGCCCTGCGCGTAGTCCACGCCCATGCCGCGCAGCACCTCGAGGGTCTCGGCGTTCTCGACGTGCTCGGCCACCGTGGCGATGCCGAGTTCCTGTGCCACGGCGCAGGCCGCGCGCACGATGCTCTGGTCGACCCGGTTGCGCACGATGTCCTTGACGAAGGCGCCGTCGATCTTCAGGTAATCCACCGGCAGGTGCTTGAGGTACGAGAACGACGACATGCCGCTGCCGAAGTCGTCCAGCGCCATGTGGCAGCC
>JANNLM010000086.1:0-4355 GCA_031396825.1 Gammaproteobacteria bacterium
TGCCGGTGACGGCGGCGGAGGTCTTCCGGTTCCGCGAGGAGTACATCCGCAACCGCAACCTGCTGGCCTGGAGCTTCGCCAACCCGTCGAATCCCGCGGAGATCGTCGATGTGTTGATCGCGGAAAATCTGGCGGACTGCCGGCCGGTGAAGATGGCCGTCAAGGGGCGTTCGCTGCCGGTGGTGTCGAGGGACGACCTGATCCGCATGAAATCCGCCAGCGGCCGCCCGCAGGATGTCGAGGATGTCGCCGCGTTGAAGCGGCTGGAGAGCTGACATGAGACCGGTTCAGTACTTCTCGGACGAGCAACTGGCCCACGGCCGGAAGATGAAGCCGGAACAGGTCATCCAGTTCCTGGAGGACTTCCGCGAGCTGCATGGGGCAAGGCCTGCCCGTTCGAGCACGCTCATCAGCCTGCGGGTGCCCGATGCGCTGCTGCGCGTGTTTCGCGCCCGCGCCGCCGCGGCCGGCCTGCCTTACCAGACGCAGATCAAGCGGTTGATGCAGAAGTGGGTTGAATGAGACCCCTCGCTTCGCTCGGGATGACAGGTAACGTCGGGATGACACAAACATGAAAATCCTCGTCACCGGCGGCGCCGGTTACATCGGCAGCCATGTCGTGCGCCAGCTCGGCGAAGCAGGACACGACGTCGTCGTGCTCGACAACCTTTCGACCGGCCACGCCGACGCCGTCCTCGCCGGTCGCCTGGTGCGGATGGACTTGGGTGACGCGGCGGCGGTGGAAAAGCTGATCGAGGCCGAGCGCTTCGACGCGGTCATGCACTTCGCCGCCAGCATCGTCGTGCCGGAATCGATGGCCGAGCCCCTGAAGTACTACCGCAACAACACCGTCAACCTGCTCGGGCTGCTCGAAGCCTGCACCCGCCATGGGGTGCGGGACTTCGTGTTCTCGTCCACGGCCGCGGTTTATGGCCTGCCGCCGGGTGGCAAGGTCACCGAGCAGTCGGAACTGGCCCCGATCAGCCCATACGGGGCATCGAAGGCGGCCAGCGAGCGCATCCTGATGGACACGGCCAGGGCGACCGGCCTGCGCTACGCCATCCTCAGGTACTTCAATGTCGCCGGCGCCGACCCCGAGCTGCGGATCGGCCAGTCGTCACCCAACGCCACCCACCTGATCAAGGTGGCCTGCGAGACGGCGCTGGGCCTGAGGCCGGAGATGCCGGTGTACGGCACGGACTACCCTACGCGGGACGGCACCTGCATCCGGGACTACATCCACGTGGAGGATCTGGCCCGGGCGCACCTGGACGCACTGGCCCATCTGTCGGCGGGCAGGGACAACGTGGTCCTTAATTGTGGCTATGGGCATGGGCATACCGTCCGGGAGGTCATCGAGGCGGTCCGGCGGGTCAGCCGCCGGCCCCTGGCAGCGCGGGACGCCGCCCGCCGCCCGGGGGATGCGATTGAACTGGTGGCTGACAGCTCACTCATGCGGGCCCGCCTGGGTTGGCAACCCCGTCACGATGACCTCGACTTCATCGTGGAGACCGCCTGGAAGTGGGAACTGCAGGTGTCATCCCGAGCGAAGCGAGGGATCTCCTGACGACGAGATCCCTCGTCGCTTCGCTCCTCGGGATGACACTGGCCTAAGCGGCTCCGTATACTCCGCTCTCGCGGTGGGGGATGGAGCGGGGAGCCATGATTCGCCAAACAATTATTCTTTTTGCATTGGCCGTAGCGACCCTCGTTGCGGGTGGCTGCGCAACGACCCGCAAGGTGAGTGACGAGCCTTCGCCGAAGGAAGTCGGCGACGTTCCGGCCGAAACCGCGCAAGCGCCCGCCGAGCCCGCTTCGTCGGTAGCGCCAGACGTTCCTCCGCCGCTCGAGGCCGCGCCCGCCGCGCCGCCGCCGGCGCCGTCGGGCTTCGTGCCCGCCGCCAAGCAGGAAATCATCGCCCGGGTCGAGAAGGTGCAATTTCCGGCTTGGGTCGAGCGCGGCGGTGTTCGCGCCAGCATCAAGTCCGGCTGGGCCATCTTCACCGCCGACCGCATCCTGACCGGCTCCGACGGCCGCATCGAATTGGGAACGGCCGGTGGCGGCGATCTCAAGATCGGCGGTGACTCCGACATCACCATGACGCCGGCATTCGAGTTCACCGGCGGCGTGGAGCCGAGCCTGTTGACCGTGGCCCGTGGCTCGATCCATTACGCCGCGTCGATGACCCGGACCGGCACGGCCGGCACGACGCTCGACTTCGGCGGCGAAATCATTGCGAACGTCACGTCCGGGCAAATGGTCGGCCGCGTGGATTCGACCGAGGCGATGATCGCGCTCGAGGATGCGGTGGTGAAGATCAGCGGGCCGAAACTCAATCCCGGCACGATGCGTGAGCCGCGCACCTTCCTGCGCGTGCCGCGCCAGGGCCGCGCGCAAGCCGTGACCAAGGTGGCCGACGAGCGCATGGCGCGCTGGCTGTCGCAGGCGCAGCCGATTTCCGGCCGCCCGTCGCTCACCGCCGAAGGCACTTGGGACGTGAGCCTGAACTCGGGCTACAGCGTCAAGCAGCTCGAGACCATGGCCTGCCGCATCCAGCGGCGCGGTTTCCCCGCGGAGATCTACCCCGTGAAGGAGCCCGGCAAGCTGACGTGGTATCGGGTCGTGGTCCGTCGCTTCGCGACCAAGGGCGATGCCGTGAACTTCCTCGGCACCGCCAAGGCGCTGGGGTCGGAGGAGCCGTGGGTGCTGGTGCCGCAGTCCTAAGCCCGCCGTAATGATCCGAATGGTTTCAGGCGGCTCCACAAATCCGGGTCGCGTCCGCTCGCACAACGAGGACGCTTTCCTCGACGCGCCCGATCGCCATCTGTGGGCGGTGGCGGATGGCATGGGCGGGCACTCCGCCGGCGACGTCGCCAGCGCCATGATCGTCGAGCGCCTTGGCAAGCTCGCCACCAACGCCGACATCGCCTCGTTCGTGGACGTCGTGGACGCCGAGCTGTGCACCGTCAACGAGGACCTGCGCAAGCACGCGCAGGAGCGCAACGTGGCGCTGATCGGGGCGACCGTGGTCGCCATGGTGAGCGGCCAGGACTTCGCGGCGATCGGCTGGGCAGGCGACAGCCGCGTCTACCGCTTCAGCAACGACAAGCTCGAGCGCCTCTCCCGCGACCACAGCACGGCGCAGGAGCTGATGGATACCGGGCAGTTCACCGCCGCGCAACTCGCCGGCAAGCAGCAGGGCAATACCATCACGCGGGCCGTCGGCGGCGAGCCGCAGCTGTTCCTGGACTGGGTGGTCGCCGGCATCACTCCCGGCACGCAGTTCCTGCTGTGCAGCGATGGCCTCACCAAGGAAGTTCCCGAGCCGAAGATCGAGGAGGAGTTCCGCAAGAACCTTCCGCCGAAGCAACTGGCCGACACGCTGGTCGAGGCCGCGCTCGCGGCCGGCGGGCGTGACAACGTCACTGTCGTCGTGGTGCGCGCCGAGGCGCCTGGTAAATGAACACCAAGCAGCCCTTCGCGGACCTCCTGGCGGGACTGCAGCAGGGCAAGGTTTCGCTGGTCGACATCATCGGTTCGCTGAACGCGCGCGGGCCGGTACAGTCGCCGCTGCACCGGGCCGAGCTGACGATGCTCGACGCCGCGCTCGCCAACAAGAAAATCGACGAGAAGCTGCACCGCCTGCTGACGGCGAAGCTCAAGGACGTGCAGGTGCCCAAGGCGCAGGTCGAGAAGACCTCTGCCCACAGCGCCTACCAGCCGCCGGCCGGCAACGAGGACAAGACGGTCGCGGCCGGCATGGGCGGCGGCGGCGACAAGACCACGATCAATCCGTCGCAGGCCGCGGGTGGCGACAAGACCGTGATCAACCCGGGCGGCGGCGGCAACGGCGCCGGGGAAGGCGACGGCTTCGACCTGCTCATCGACCAGGGCGGTGGTGATTCCGAAGCGACCGAGATGGCGGATGACCCGCAGGCGACAACGGGCTTCAAGCCACAGCCATCCGAGCCAGCCACGGCGCGATCCCGCACCAGCGGCACCAGCGGGCCGAGCACATCCTCATGGAATCGCGCGGCCGTCAGCGGCGCGCCGGAGCGCGAGGTCCATACGGGCGACGTGCTGAAGGATCGGTTCCTGCTCGACAAGGAACTCGGCCGCGGCGGCATGGGCATCGTGTTCAAGGCCAAGGACGAACGAAAGGTCGAGGCGCAGGACAAGAATCCCTGGGTCGCGGTCAAGGTACTGAACCCCGAATTCCGCAAGCACCCGCAGGCCCTCGTCGCGCTCCAGCGTGAGTCGCGCAAGGCCCAGCAGTTGACGCACGACAACATCCTGCGCGTCTACGACTTCGACAAGGACGGCACCGTCATCTACATGACGATGGAGTACGTCGA
>JANNLM010000127.1:0-9922 GCA_031396825.1 Gammaproteobacteria bacterium
ATCATGTTGATGCGCGCATCGCGCACGCACTGCTCGAGGCCGTGTTCGGCGATGTAGCCGTGGCCGCCGAGCACCTGCATGGCGAGCGTGCAGGACTCATAACCGTTGTCGGTGATGAAGCCCTTGATCACCGGCGTGAGCAACGCCACCATCTCGCCGTTGATCTTGCGCGTGGCCTCGTCCGGGTGCTTGTGCTCCTTGTCGATGGCCACGCCCGCCCAGTAGCTGAACGCGCGTGCCGCCTCGACGTAGCACTTCTGCGTCATCAGCATGCGCCGCACGTCGGGGTGCACGATGATCGGGTCGGCTGGCTTGCCGGGATTCTTCGGCCCGGTCAGCGAGCGCGACTGCAGGCGCTCCTTCGCGTAAGCCAGCGAGTTCTGGTACGCGAACTCGGCCAGGCCCAGCGACTGCATGCCCACGCCCAGGCGCGCCGAATTCATCATCACGAACATCGCGGTGAGGCCCTTGTTCGGCGGGCCGACCATCCAGCCGGTGGCGCCGTCGAGGTTGATCACGCAGGTGGCGTTGCCGTGGATGCCCATCTTGTGCTCGAGCGAGCCGCACCGGACGCCGTTGCGCTTGCCGGCATTGCCCTGCGCGTCAGGCAGGAACTTGGGGACGATGAACAGCGAAATGCCCTTGGTGCCGCCCGGCGCATCCGGCAGGCGCGCGAGCACCAGGTGCAGGATGTTCTTCGACAGGTCGTGCTCGCCGGCCGAGATGAAGATCTTGGTGCCGGTGATCGAGTAGCTGCCGTCGGGCTTGGGGTCGGCGCGCGTCTTGAGCATGCCGAGGTCGGTGCCGGCGTGGGACTCGGTCAGGCACATGGTGCCGGTCCACTCGCCGGAGACGAGCTTGGGCAGGAAAGTCTTCTTCTGCTCGGGCGTGCCGAAGGCCTTCAGCGCGTTGTAGGCGCCGTGCGAGAGGCCGGGATACATGGCCCAGGACTGGTTGGCCGAGTTCATCATCTCCATGAACGCGCTGGCCACGACGTGCGGCAGGCCCTGCCCGCCGAATTCGGTGGCGCAGCCCAGCGAGGGCCAGCCGGCTTCGACGAACTGCTGGTAGGCCTGCTTGAATCCGGTGGGCGTCTTCACCTCGCCATCGGGCTGCAGCTTGCAGCCCTCGCGATCGCCGATCGCGTTCAGCGGCTGCAGCACTTCCGAGCAGAACTTGCCGCCTGCCTCGAGCACGGTGTCGATGGTGTCCGCGTCGATGTCGGCGTGCTGGGGGATCACCTTCAGCTCGCGCTCGACGTTCAGCATCTCGTGCAGCACGAACTTCATGTCGCGCAGCGGCGGCGTGTACTTGGCCATGGGGTGTCCCTTTTGTTGGTTTCGAGGTCGCGGGCGGCCCTACAGATTACGCTCGCCTTCGTCCTTGAGCGAGAACGGGGTGAAGTGCGTGCCCCGGTCGTAGGTGTCCACGCCCTCGGCGCGCTTGAGGCGGCCGACGACGAAGTAGGTGACCGGCGTGAACGCCACCTCGACACCGAGCTTGAACAGGAAGTTGAAGGCCATGACCGCGAGCAGCGTGTCGTGGGTCCAGAGGCCGTAGAACGCCAGCGGATAGAAGATCATCGAGTCCACGCCCTGGCCGCAGATGGTCGAGCCGATGGTGCGGGTCCACAGGTGGCGCCCCTCGGTCCAGATTTTCATCTTGGCCAGCACGAAGGAGTTGACGAAGTCGCCGACCCAGTAGGCGGCGATCGAGGCCAGCACGATGCGGGTGGTGGTGCCGAACGCGGTGTCGAGCGCCGGCTGCAGCGCGCGGTTGTACTCGGTGTCGGCGGCCGGGATGTTGAGGATCACCCAGGTCATGAAGGTCGCGAACAGCAGCGCGCCGAAGCCGGCCCAGATCGCGCGCCGCGCGCGGGCGTAGCCGTACACCTCGGTCAGCACGTCGCCGAAGATGTAGCTGATCGGGAAGAACAGGTTGCCGGCGCCGAAGCTCACCAGGCCGAGCACCGGCAGCGTGATGGCGCAGACCTTGGCCGGCCCGATGAGGTTCGAGCACAGCAGCACCGTCACCATGCCGGCGACGAGGAAGTCGTAATAGCGGAATGCGCGCATGCGGTCCTAGGGTATAACAGCGGCCATGGATGAAACCTCCGCAGCGCCGAATCGCTGGCAGCGCCTGCTTGAGTGGCTGCACCGCTACCGCTTCTGGCTGGCGCCGCTGTCGTTTTCGGCGGGCCTCGCCAGCTTCCTGCTGATCGAGCGGCGCGAGTGGCTCGCGCAGTGGGTCAGCGTGCTGCTGATCGCGGGTTGGCTGCTGATCCTGGCCGAGGAGTGGGCCGCGCGCCGCCTGCGGCTGTCGCCCGGCGTGTTGCGCTTCGGCATCCAGGCCATCCAGCAGGAGACCTTCTTCTTCACCTTGCCGTTCTTCCTGCACACCACGACCTGGACCACGGGCCAGGCGGTGTTCACCAGCGCGGCGCTGCTCGCCGGCCTGTGCTCGATGTGGGACCCGCTGTATTTCGGGCGCATCGCGACGCGGCCGTGGCTGTACCTGGCATTCCACGCGCTCGCGGTGTTCATCGGCACGCTGACCGTCGCGCCGATCCTGCTGCACCTGACGACGACGCAAACGCTGGCGCTGGCCTGCGCCAGCATCGTCGTGCTGGCGGTGCCGACCCTGGCGCGCGTGATCGAGCGTCAGCGAGTGCTGCACTGGCTGATGTTGTTTGGGGGCGCAGCCGCCCTCGGTGCGCTGGCCTGGCAGCTGCGGCCCTGGGTGCCGGCGGCCACGCTGTGGGTGCAGGAAGCGCGGGTCACCGATACGCTGGACAAGGAGCGACGCGAGCCCGGCAACGCGTTGCTGTCGGTGGCGCCGACGCAGGTGCACGCGCAGGGGCTGTACGCGTTCATTTCGATCCGCGCGCCGCGCGGCCTGCACGAGCAGGTCTGGCACCGCTGGGTGCAGAACGGCCAGGAAGTGGACCGCATCGCGCTGGACATCTTCGGCGGGCGCGCCGAGGGCTATCGCGCCTGGAGCTACAAGCGCAGCTTCCCGGCCGATCCACGCGGCGAGTGGCGCGTCGAGGCGATCACCGACGGCGGCCAGTTGATCGGCCGCATCGAGTTCAGCGTGATTGGCGAGTTGTCGCAGCCGGCGCCGCCGAAGGCGCAAGTGCCCGTTGAACCGCCTGTTGCAGCGCCGCCGGAACCGCCGAACGAGCCGCCAGCGGAGGCCCCCGTCGAACCGGTTCCGGAGCCCGTCCCGGAAGAGCCGACCTAGCGGGCTACTGCTGCGGCAGCGTGAACTGCTTGTCCGGCAGCTTGACGCCGTCGCCTTCGATCTCCACGAGCGGGTGCTGCTCGAAGATCGCGGGATTCAATGTCCCGGACGGGATCGGACTCTCCCTCGCCTGCATGGCGGCCCCGATGATCGAGTCGAACCTGACAAGGACGAAGGTCCGGCTGCTGGAGTCGGTGAAAATCTGCTCGAAATTACCCGGACTGAGATCGCCCTGTTGGGCAGCGGCGAGGTTGGAGGCCGACAGCAGGCAGGCAGCAAGGGCAGCGCGTTTCATGCGATCAGGCTACCACGCGGCGTGCCGCCGGCAAGTTACTTGTCCGGCACGATGTCGTGGCCGCGCGACTGCTCGGCCAGTTTCGCGGCGACGCGTCCCGGCGAGCCAGTGCGGCGGGCGAGCAGCGCGTAATAGCCCGGCACCACATAGAGCGTCAGCAGCGTCGAGAACAGCACGCCCCAGAACACCACGATGCCCAGGTTCTCGCGCGCCTCGGCGCCGGCGCCGCCGGAGAACACCAGCGGCACGGCGCCCGCGACGGTCGCCACCGAGGTCATCAGGATCGGCCGCAGGCGGATGGCCGCGGCTTCGTACAGCGCCTCCTCGAACGGCAGGCCCTGGTCGCGGCGCTGGTTGGCGAACTCGACGATCAGGATGCCGTTCTTGGCGGCCAGGCCGATCAGCAGGATCACGCCGATCTGGCTGTAGATGTTGAGCGTATAGCCGAGCGCGCCCAGCGCCGCCAGCGCGCCGAACACCGCGAGCGGCACCGAAGTCATGATGACGACCGGGTGCACGAAGCTCTCGAACTGCGCCGACAGCACCAGGAACACGACCAGCAGCGCCAGCCCGAACGACAGCAGCAGGGACTGGCTCGATTCCTTGAGCTCGCGTGAATCGCCCTTGTACGACAGCCGCGCCGAGCCGGGCAGCACCTCGGCGGCGATGCGCTCGACGTCGTTCAGCGCCTCGCCCAGCGTGTAGCCGGGCGTGAGCCCGGCGGAGATGGTGATCGAGCGCAGGCGGTTGTAGCGGTTGTAGGTCGCGGCGCCCGCGGTCTCGCGCGTCGCCAGCACGTTGGCCAGCGGGATCAGCTGCCCGGACGTGGTCGAGCGCACGTAGATATTGGCGAGGTCGCCCGGGTTGGCGCGGTCGGCGGCCTCGGCCTGCAGCCACACGTCGTACTCCTCGCCGCGGTCGATGTAGGTGGTCACGCGCCGGCCGGCCAGCAGCGTTTCCAGGGTGCGGCCGATGACTTCGACCGGCACGCCGAGGTCGCCGGAGCGCTTGAGGTCGATGTCCAGCTCTAGCGTCGGCAGCGTCTCCTTGTAGTCCGAGTCCAGGCGCGTGAGGCGCGGCGCGTCGGTCGCCAGCCGCGCCAGCAGCGTGTCGCGCCACTGGGCCAGTTCCTCGAACGAGCCGCCGCCGAGCACCACCTGCACCGGCTGGCCGAAGCCCTGGCCGAAACCGCCGCGCGGGATCGCGGTCGCGCGCACGCCGGGCAGTTGCGCCAGCTCGCGGCCGACTTCGGCGGCGACCTCGATGGTGGTGCGATCGCGCGCGTCCCAGTCGGTCAGCGACACCACCATGTTGCCGGTATTGGTGCTGGCCGAGCCGCCGAAGCCCGGCACGCGCAGGATGGTGCGGTCGACCTCGCCCTTGCCGAGGCGCGCCAGCACCATGCCTTCGACCTGGCGCATGTAGCGCGAGGTGTACTCGAAGCTGGCGCCCTCGGGCGCGCGCACCGAGATGTTGAACTGGCCGCGGTCTTCGGGCGGCGTGAACTCGCGCGGCAGCACCTGGTAGAGCAGCGCGCAACCGGTCAGCAGGCCGGCCAGCGCGACGGCCGACAGCCACGGCCGCTCGACGAAGCGCCGCAGCCCGGCGCGATAACCGGTGCTGACGCGGGTGAAGAAACGCGTGACGCGCTGCGCCATCGGGTTGTCCGCGTCGCGCTTGAGCATGGCGGCGCTGAGCACCGGGCCGAGTGTGAGCGCGACGATGCCCGAGCAGGCCACCGCGGCGGCCAGCGACAGCGCGAACTCGCGGAACAGCCGGCCGATGTTGCCCTCGAGCAGCGCCAGCGGCAGGAACACCACCACCAGCACGACCGTGGTCGCCAGCACCGCGAACCCCACCTCGCGCGCGCCGTTGAACGCGGCCAGCAGCGGCGGTTCGCCTTCCTCCATGCGCCGATGGATGTTTTCCACCACGACGATGGTGTCGTCGACCACGATGCCGATGGCCAGCACCAGCGCCAGCAGCGTCAGGATGTTCAGCGAGAAGCCGAGCGCGTGCAGGAAGATGAACGAGGCGACCAGCGAGATCGGGACGGTCAGCGCGGGGATCACGGTGGCGCGCAGGTCGCCGAGGAACAGGAAGATCACCGCCACCACCAGCAGTGCCGCGATGCCCAGCGTGATGGTGACTTCCTTGAGCGAGGCCTCGACGAACAGCGAGAAGTCCGAGTTCACGCGGATCTGCATGCCTTCGGGCAGGTCGGCCGCGATCCGCGCCATCTCGGCCTTGGCGGCGCGCGCGACCGTCAGCGTGTTGGCCTTGGACTGCTTGACGATGCCCAGTCCCACCGCCGGGTTGCCGTTGGCGCGGAACTCGTTGCGCAGGTCCGCCGGCGCGACTTCAACCCGCGCCAGTTCGCCGAGGCGCACCGGGTAGCCGTCGTCGCCGCGGGCGACGACCAGCTGCGCGAAGTCGGCAGGGGTTGCGAACGGCCGCGCGGTGCGCAGCGTGAACTCGCGATCGGTGGATTCGAGCCGCCCGGCGGGCCGCTCGGCGTTCTGGTTGCGCAGCGCGGTTTCCACGTCGGCCGAGGTGAGCCCGCGCGCGGCCAGCGCCTTGCGGTCGAGCCAGATGCGCATGGCCGGGCGGCGCTCGCCGCCGATGCGGATCGCCGAAACACCTTCTATGGCGCCGAGGCGGTCGACCAGGAAGCGGTCGGCGTAGTCCGACAGCTCGATCGGGGTGAGCCGGTCGCTCGACAGCACCATCCACAGGATCGGGTTGGCGTCGACGTCGGCCTTGCTGATCTCGGGCGGATCGGACTCGTCGGGCAGGTTGTTGATGGCGCGCGCCACGCGGTCGCGCACGTCGTTGGCGGCGGCGTCGATGTCGCGCGACAGCGTGAACTCGACCGTGATGTTGGAGCGGCCGTCGCTGCTGGTGGACGACAGCGTGCGCAGGCCCTCGATGCCGGCGATGCGGTCCTCGATCACCTGCGTGATCTTGGTTTCGACCACCGCCGCCGAGGCGCCGGGGTAGTTGGTGGACACCGACACGATCGGCGCGTCGATGTCCGGGTATTCGCGTACCGAGACATTCGCCAGCGCGAACAGGCCGAACACCACCAGCAGCGCGTTGATGACCGTTGCCAGGACCGGACGCTTGACCGAGACGTCGGACAGCCACATGGCCGCGCTGCCTCAGCCCGGCACGACGGCGCCGGGTGACGCGACTTCGCGCACCGGCCGGCCGGGCCGCAGCTGCGCCTGGCCTTCGAGCACGATGCGTTCGCCGGCGGCGAGGCCTTCGCGCACCTCGACCGAGCCGGTCAGGCGCGCGCCGAGCGTGACCAACACTTTCTCGGCGGCGTCGCCGGCGCCGACGCGCCAGACGAACTGCTGTGCGTTCTCCGGCGCGACCGCCCCTTCCGGCACGAACAGCGCGCGCCGCGGGCGGCCCTGGGCGCGCACCGTCAGCAGCATGCCGGGCTTGAGCGCGTTGTCCCGGTTGTCGAGCAGCGCCTGCACCGGCGCGGCGCGGGTGACTTCGTCCACGCGCGTGCCGAGGGCGCTGATTTTTCCCTTGAACTCGCGGTCCGGCCAGGCCGCGGCGCGCACGTCCACGATCGCGCCGGGCGTGAGGTCGCCGAGCAGGGCCTCGGATACCGAGAATTCGATGCGCAGCGTGTCGACCTGGTCCAGCGTGACGATGGGCGAGCCCGCCTGCGCCAGCGAGCCGAGGCTCTGCTGGCGGAAGCCGAGCACGCCGGCGAACGGCGCGCGGATGGTGCGTTGATCGAGGCGCACGCGGGCGAGCTCGAGGCGCGCCTGGGCGCTCTTGAGCACCTGGTTCTGCTCCTCGAGCTGGTCGCGCGGCACCAGCCCCTTGCCGGACAGCTCGGTCAGGCGCGCGTGGCGGCTTTCGGCCTGCTCGGCCTCGGCCTGCGCGGCCTTGAGGTCGGCGCGCTCCTCGTCGTCTTCCAGCCGCGCCAGCGCCTGGCCGGCCGTGGCGCGACCGCCTTCCTTGAAACTGATTTGCACGACGCGGCCGCTGACGCGCGAGGTGACCACCACCGATTCGAGCGCGCGGGCGGTGCCCAGGCCCTCGATTTGCGGCACGAACTCGCGTTGTTCTACCGCGCCCAGGACGACCGGGGTGGCTTCGGGCGCGCTGTCGCTGCGCGCCGCCGCGGCCGGCGAGTCGTCGGAGCAGCCGGCCAGCAGTGCCGGCAGGGCCAGCAGGGCAGCGAGGAAGACGTTGAATCGACAGGGCATTTTCATGACGGCGACCTGACACCTTACACCCGTTTGGCGGTCACCTTAATGACAGCCCGGGACCGCGCGGTTGCGCTAGCCCAATTCCTTCAGGGACTGGATCATCTTGACCATCACCGCCTGCGCGTCGCCGTAGACCAGCGCGGTGTTGTCCTTGAAGAACAGCTCGTTCTCGACGCCCGAGTAGCCCTTGCCCTGGCCGCGCTTGATCACGTAGCACTGCTTGGCCTGGTCGCAGTTGAGGATCGGCATGCCGTAGATCGGCGAGGACTTGTTGGTGCGCGCGGCCGGATTCACCGTGTCGTTGGCGCCGACCACGATGGCGACGTCGGCTTCCTTGAACTCGCCGTTGATGTCTTCCATGTCGTGGATGATGTCGTACGGCACGCCGGCCTCGGCCAGCAGCACGTTCATGTGGCCGGGCATGCGGCCCGCCACCGGGTGGATCGCGAACTTCACGTCGACGCCCGCGGCCTGCAGCAGCTTCACGAACTCGTAGAGCTTGTGCTGGGCCTGCGCGACGGCGAGGCCATAGCCCGGCGCGATGATCACCTTGCTCGCGTACTTCATCTGCACCGCGGCGTCGCCGGCCTCGGTGGACTTCATGGTGCCGGCGACTTCGCCGGCGCCGTCCCCGATCACGCCGAAGTTGCTGAAGATCACGTTCGACACGCTGCGGTTCATGGCCTTGGCCATCAGCAGCGTCAGCAGCGTGCCGGCCGAGCCGACCACCATGCCGGCGATCATCAGCGCCGGGTTCTGCAGCACGTAGCCCTCGAGCCCGACCGCGAGGCCGGTGAAGGCGTTGTAGAGCGAGATCACCACCGGCATGTCGGCGCCGCCGATCGGCATGGTCATGAACACGCCGAACACCAGCGACAGCACGAAGAACGCGACGACGATTTCCGGCGTGGCGTGGCCGTGCGCGCCGAACACGATGTAGCCGCCGATGGCGAGCGTCGCCAGCATCACCGTGGCGTTGACCGCCTGCAGTCCGGTGTAGCGCCAGGTCTTGTTGATGCGGCCGTCGAGCTTGGCCCAGGCGATCAGCGAGCCGGCCAGCGACACCGCGCCGATCAGGCCGCCGAAGATGGTGACGACGTAGTGCAGCAGGCCGGCGTCGTGGCCGCCCTCGGCGGCCGGCGCGAGCAGCACCATCGCGGCGATGGCCGCGGCCGAGCCGCCGCCCATGCCGTTGTAGAGCGCGACCATCTGCGGCATCGCCGTCATGGCCACGCGCTTGCCGCTCCACCAGGCCCAGCCCACGCCGAGCGCCAGCGCGACGAAGGCCAGCGCGGCGTTGGTGGCGAGGTGCGGCTTGGCCGCCTCGGTGACGCCGAAGTAATAAAGGAAGCTGGCGAGGACCGCGACCAGCATGCCCCAGCCGGCGACGACGATGCCCGAGCGCGCCGTGACCGGCGAGCTCATGCGCTTCAGGCCGTAGATGAACAGGAACGCGGCGGCGATGTAGCTCGCGTTGATGATGAAGTTCATGTCACTTGGCCCCACTCGGGGTGGGGGCAGGCTTCTTGTCGGAGGCTTTGAACATCTCGAGCATGCGCTCGGTCACCACGTAGCCACCCGCGGCATTGCCCGCGCCCAGCAGCACGCCGGCGAAGCCGATGACCTGCTCGAGCAATGAAGTCGCGTTCAGCGTGGCGAAGATCGCGCCGACGACGACGATGCCGTGCACGAAATTGCTGCCGGACATCAGCGGCGTGTGCAGGATGGACGGCACGCGGCCGATGATTTCGTAGCCGGCGAAGGCGGCGAGCATGAAGATGTACAGGGCGACGAAGCCCGTCAGTGCGACCTGTGCGTCCATGGTCAGGCTCCCTCGACCGCCTTGCGGGCGGCCTCGTTCTTGATCGCGCCGCCGTGCGTGAGGCAGGTCTTGGCGACGACCTCGTCGTCCCAGTTCAGGTTCAGGGTGCCGTCCTTGACGATCAGCTCGAGGAAGTTCAGCAGGTTCTTCGAGTACAGCTCGGATGCGTGCTCGGCCAGCAGCGACGGCACGTTCAGCGGCGCCGCGATGGTGACGTTGCCGACGCGAATCGTCTCGCCGGGTTTGGTGTACTCGACGTTGCCGCCGCCCTCGGCGGCCAGGTCGATGATGACCGCGCCCGCCTTCATGCCGTCGACCTGCGCC
>JANNLM010000132.1:0-15577 GCA_031396825.1 Gammaproteobacteria bacterium
GCCGCCAGCTTGTGGGCGGCGTCCACCGGGTCGTCGGCGAGGTGGCTGACCAGCCCCAGCGAGTGGGCCTCGGTGCCGCTGATGATGCGCCCGGTCATGGACAGCTCCTTGGCCAGGTCCAGCGGGACCAGTTCGCGCAGCAGCGCCGCGCCGCCCATGTCGGGGATCAGGCCCCACTTCGATTCCATCACCGAGACCTTGGCGTCGGGCGTGGCGATGCGGATATCGGCGCCGAGCGCGAGCTGGATGCCGGCGCCGAAGCAGTTGCCGTGGATGCAGGCGATGACCGGGGCGGGCACTTCGCGCCAGGCCATGCTCCAGTCCTGGAACTTGTTGCGCACCGGCGACCACAGCGCGGTGAAGCCGGTGACCGCGGCCCTGGTGCTGCCGAACATGGACTTGAAGTCGAGGCCGGCGCAGAACGACGGCCCGTCGCCGCGCAGGATGACGGTGCGCACGCGCTTTTCCTTCTTCAGCCGCAGCGCGGCGCCGCGCACGGCATCGAGCATGGCCATGTCCATGCCGTTGTGCTTGTCGCCGCGATTCAGCGTGACCGTGGCGAGGCTGCCCTGGATTTCAATGCGGACGCGGTCGCTCATCGCAGCTCCCTGGAAGTCTTGTTCAGCAGGCGGCGCGCGACGATCAGCACCTGGATCTGCTGCGTGCCCTCGAAGATATCGAGGATCTTGGCGTCGCGCGCCCATTTTTCGAGCAGCTCGTCCTCGGCGTAACCGCCGGCGCCGGCCAGCTCGCAGCAGCGCAGCGTCACGTCCACCACGGTGCGGCCGGCCTTGGCCTTGGCCATGGACGCCTGCAGCGCGTTGGGCTGGTTGTTGTCGGCCATCCACGCCGCTTTCAGGGTCAGCAGCCGCGCCGCTTCCCAGTCCGCTTCCATTTCCTGGAAGGCGGCGACGGCGGCGGGCTGGGCCGCGGGCGGCACGTCGTAATCGAACACGACGCCGGCGTGCGTGAGCTTCTGCCGGGTGTGCTCGAGCGCGGCGCGCGCCACGCCCAGCGCCATGCCGGCGACCAGCGGGCGGGTGTTGTCGAAGGTCTGCATCACGCCGCCGAAACCCTTCTGCGTGTCGATCGCGGCGCTGCCGAGCAGGTCTGATGCCGGGACGCGGCAGTTCACCAGCACAAAGGCGGCGGTGTCGGAGGCGCGGATGCCGAGCTTCTTCTCGAGCCGCACCAGCTGCAGGCCCGGGTTGCTGCGCTCGACCAGGAACGGCTTGATGGCGGCGCGGCCCGCGTTGCGGTCGAGCGTGGCCCATACCACCAGCGCATCGGCGCGCTCGCCGGCGGTGACGAAGATCTTCTCGCCGTTGAGCACGAACTCGTCGCCCTCGCGCACGGCGGTGGTGCGCACCGCGGCGGAGTCCGAGCCGAAGTTCGGCTCGGTGATGGCCATCGCCACCCACTTCTTGCCGAAGCGCGCGAGCTGTTCCTCGTTGGCGACCGCGGCGATGGCGGCGTTGCCCAGGCCCTGTCGCGGGATGGTCAGCACCAGGCCGACGTCGCCCCAGCACACTTCCATGATCGAGTAGACCGTGGCGAGGTTGCCGCCGTTGCGCACGGCGCCGCCACCGTTGTCGTCACGGCGCGTGTGGGTGGCGCCGGCGGTGCCGCCGGTGGCCTGGTTCATGCCGTCGATCACCGCGGCCATGATGTCCAGCTCTTTCGGGTAGGTGTGCTCGGCCAGGTCGTACTTGCGCGAGTTGGGGCGCAGCACGTTCTGCGCCATGCCGTGGGCCTGGTCGATGAGTCCGGCGTACTTGCGCGGCGTCTCGAGCTGGATCACAGCATCACCCCGCCTTCCATGATGGCGATCGCGCGCAGGTCGCGATACCAGCGCTCCACCGGATGTTCCTTGACGAAGCCGTGGCCGCCGAGCACCTGCACGCCGTCGGAGCCGGCGCGCATGCCGTGGCGCGCGCACAAGCTGCGCGCCAGCGCGGCCTGGTTCGCGAACGGCTTGCCCGAGGCCGCCAGGCTGGCGGCGCGCCAAGTGGCGAGGCGCATGCCTTCGAGCTCGATGCCGATGTTGGCGATCATGAACGCCACCGACTGGCGATGGCTGATCGGTTCGCCGAAGGCCTCGCGCTGGTTGGCGTACGGAATCACGTAGTCGAGCACCGCCTGGGTCGTGCCAACGGCGAGCGCGCACCACGCCAGGCGCGAGCGCGCGATGAACTCGCCGTAGTCGGCCTCGGCCAGCCGCGCGGCTTCGGGCAGCTTCACGCGCGACAGCTTCAGGCGCGACAGGCCCGCCGCGCGCAGGCCCATGGCCGGCTGCGGCGCCAGCGCCAGGCCCGCCGTGTTGGACTCGATCACGAACAGCGCCGGCTTGCCGTCGTCGTCGGCGGCCGCGACCAGGAACAGCTCGGCCTGCTGCGCGCACGGCACCAGGTGTTTCTCACCGTCGAGGATCCAGCCGCCGTGCTTGTCGCGCCGCGCGCTGGTGCCCAGCACGAACGGATTGAACAGCGGCTGCGGCTCCATCACGGCGATGGCCGCCTGCGGCGATTTCTCGCCGGTCAGGCTCGGCACGTAGCGGGCCTGCTGCTCGGCGCTGCCGTACTCGACCAGCGCGGCGGCGACGCTCGGCGCGCTGAGGCAGGCGAGGGCGAGGCCCATGTCGCCGCGCGCCAGCGCTTCGGCGACCAGCGCGTTGGTGACGACCGAGCGCTCCTGGCCGACGCCGCCGAGCTCGTCGGGCGCATTCATGGCGGTGACGCCGAGTTCCGCGGCCTGCGCGATCAGCGCCGCCGGCGCGGCGGCAGCTTCATCGGCCGCGGATGCCGCGGGACGCAGCGCGTCGCTGGCGAAACGCGACACGGCCTCGACGATCATGGCCTGCTCGTCGGTCGGCGTGAGGTCGAACAGGTCCGGCGCGTGGGTGTGCGCCGGGCGCACCGGCTTGAGCAGCTGGCGCGCGGCCTTGAACGGCCGGTTCACCGCGAGCGCGGTCTTGAAGCCGACGCGGCTCGCGTTCCTGAGGAAGCCGGCGACTTTCCGGCGGCGCTCCGGCTGGTCCATGCCGGGCAGCGCGGCGAGGCGGTTCAGCGCCCTGAGCCCGAAGCCCATGACGGTGCGACGCAGATTCATGCCTGCTTGGCCGGAGCCGTGAACTTGGCCTCGAACGTTTCCACTTCGGTCACGTAGCGGAGCATGGCTTCTTCGCGCGAGGTGCCCTTGAGGTCGGCCCAGGCGTCGTACTTGAGGCGCCCGACGATGTCCATCATGCCGGGGCGTTTGCCCTGCGCGTCGCCGTCCTTCGCCTGCCGATACAGCGCGTACATCTTCAGCTTCATTTCATTCGACGGCTTCAGCGGCCCCTCTTTGGGCGCGCCAGAAATTTTTTCGACGGCTGCCTCGAAGCGCTGCGCGAGGTCGGCATTGCCGGCGGATGCGGCCGCCGGTTCCGTTTCGAGGCGCACGACGTTCGCGCCGGTCGCTTCGCGCAGGAACGTCAGGATTTCGGGCATCAGCCGCTCCGGTTTCAGGCGCAGCTCGAGGATCGACTTCGCCGTCAGCAGGCGGCCGTTCGGCAGTTCCTCGGCCAGCGCGCGCGAGTCCTCGAGGTTGTGCAACCAGTCGCCGGCATGGCCGATGACCAGCGCCGGCACTTCGATCTTGCGGCGCAGGCGGCGCTGCGGCACGACCGGGCCGACCAGCACGCCGTGCAGCACCGCGCGGATCGCCTCCGGATCCTGCGCGGCGGCGTTGAGCGCGCTCTCGAACACGCCCTTGCGCGGACGGGGCAGGCGCTGCAGCAGCCTGGCCCAGGGGCGGTACAGCCAGGCGAAATAATTGGTCGCGAACACCAGCGGCGACAGCAGGATGGCGGCGAACGGCGTCGATTCCTCCATCACCGGCATCTCGAGCACCAGCGCACGCACGCGCTTGGGCGCGGTGACGGCGACCTGGAGTGCGACGATGGCGCCGAGCGAGATGCCGCCGACGACGGCCTGGTCGACCTGCAGGTGGTTGAGGCAGGCGATGACCTGCTCGGCGAAGAAATCGTTGCGCAATTCGGCGGCCTCGGCGCGGTCGCTGCGGCCGTGGCCGAGCAGGTCGAGCAGGATCACGCGGAAGCCGGCTTCGGCCAGCGGCAGGGCGACGTCGCGGTTGACGGCGGCGTCGAGCAGGATGCCGTGCATCAGCAGCACCGGCGCGCCGTCGTTCGGCCCGTGGACCTCGTAGGCGAGGGTGTAGCCCTCGTGCTTGAACGTGCCTTGTTCCACTCGATGCATCGGTCCGGCTCCCCCATGCTTACCTGAGAGTAAGTTAACACGGAAGACCCGGCACCAAGGGCAGGAAAATTTGCTCAATCCCCGGTGCTACAGACGCAGGTCGCCCTGCTGGATACGGCTCCAGATGGCGGCGGTGAGCGGCTCGTAGCCGCGCGCGCGGTCGAGCAGGATGTAGAGCGGATCCTTCACCCGCGCCGGGTCGGCGCCCTCGTCGCGCAGCGACTGCTTGCGCGCCTTGAACGTCCCGGTCGTTTCTATGGCGGCTACGCGGCGCAGGAACAGCGGCACCGCGTAGGCCGGCAGCTGCCCGGCGAGGTGCGCGGCCAGGGCGGCGCCATCGGGTTCGCGCTCCGAGCAGATCGCGGCGCAGCCGGCGCGGCCGTCGGCGCCCGGCACGGCGACGCCGTAGACCGTGCAGTCCTCGATGCCCGCCGCGCGCAGCGCCGCCTCGACCTCGGTGGTCGCCACGTTCTCACCCTTCCAGCGAAAGGTATCGCCGAGCCGATCGACGAACTGGATGTGGCGCCAGCCCTGCTGGCGCACCAGGTCGCCGGTGTTGAACCAGCAGTCGCCCGGCTTGAAGGCGTCGCGGATCAGCTTGGATTCGCCCGCCTTGGCATCGGTGTAGCCGTCGAACGGCGCGCCGTCGGTCACCTCGGTGATCAGCAGGCCGGTGCCGCCGCGCGCCGCCTCGACCAGGCGCCGTTTCGCGTTGCGCCGGGGTTGGGCGGAGTCGAG
This sequence comes from Gammaproteobacteria bacterium, assembly GCA_031396825.1. Lineage (GTDB taxonomy): Bacteria > Pseudomonadota > Gammaproteobacteria > Nevskiales > Nevskiaceae > JACPFV01. The sequence goes on from JANNLM010000132.1 coordinate 4,995, forward strand.
GTCGCACTCGACCACCTTGAACGGATACGGGCAGTAGCCGGCGGTCTCGTCGACGTTGAAGGCGTTGACGAACACCATGTTGCCCTCGCTGGCGCCGTAGAACTCGCAGATGCGCTCGAGGCCGAAGCGCGCCTTGAACGCCTGCCAGATGTCGGGCCGCAGGCCGTTGCCGATGCAGGCGGTCACGCGGTGCGCGCGGTCGCGCTCCGACGGCGGCTGCGCCAGCAGGTAGCGGCACAGCTCGCCGATGTAGGCAAAGGCGGTGGCATCGTAATGCCGCGCGCGGTCCCAGAAGCGGCTGGCGCTGAACTTGCGGTCGAGCGCGAGCGCCGCGCCGGTGCCCATGGCCGCGCTCCACGACACCGTCAGCGCGTTGTTGTGGTACAGCGGCAGCGCGCAATACAGCACGCCGCCCGGCTTGAGGCGCAGGCCGAGCTGGCCCATGCCGGCCATGCTGCTCAGCCAGCGCCGGTGCGTCATCACCGACGCCTTCGGCATGCCGGTCGTTCCGGAAGTGAGGATGTAGAACAGCGGTGACGACAGCTCGACGCTGCCGGTGGACGCCGGGTTACCCGACGCGGAGTGCGCGGCCAGCGCCTCGAGGTCGGTCCAGCCGGCCGGGCAGGCGACCGGGCCGTGGCCCGGCAGCCAGAAGGGCGCCGGCCCGCTCCAGTCCGGCGCGAGGTCGGCGAAGGCCTCGACGCACTCGCCGGCGATGGCGACGTGCGTGGCCTTCATCGCGCGCACGCTGTGGCGCAACGCGTCGCCCCGCAGGTTCGGGTTGAGCATGCCGGCGATGGCGCCGAGCTTGGCCAGCGCGGCGACGCAGGCCAGCGTGGCGGCGTGGTTCTCCATCAGCAGCGCGACGATGTCGCCGCGCTTCACGCCGGCGCCGTGCAGGGCGTGGGCCAGGCGATTGACCCAGGCGTTGAGCTCGGCGTAGCTCCAGCGCCCGTCCTCGAACAGCAGCGCCGGCGCGTCGGGCCGGTTGGCGGCGGTGGCCTCGAGCACCGCGCCGACCGACGGCTGCGTGCCGAGGCGTACCTTCAGCAGCGTGCGCAGGCCGCGCAGCGTGCCGGCGGTCTCGGGAATGCCGCGCACCACCCCGCGCAGGATGTCGCGCAGGTGCACCCGGCCGTCGCCGGAACCGCCTCTTGGAGCCTTACTCACGGGTAACCTACTATGCCGCCATGACGCGCAAAGATTCCACCCGCAAGGCCATGCGACGCAAGTTGCCGCGCGCGGATCGCGAGCGCCAGATGCTGCAGGTGGCCGCCCGCGTCTTCGGCCAGCGCGGTTACCACGCGGCGTCGATGGACGAGATCGCGCGCGCCTGCGGCGTGACCAAGCCGATGCTGTACGCGTATTTCGATTCGAAGGACGGCTTGTACCTCGCCACCGTCGACCGCATGGGAAAATACCTGGTGGCGGCCGTCGAGCAACTGCTCGAGGAGAAGGATCCGGCCAGGCGCCTGCGCCTCGGCGTGGACGTGATCCTGCGTTTCATCCAGCAGGATCGCCACGGCTGGGCGGTGCTGTACGCCGAGGGACTCGGCGAAGGTCCGGTGGCGAAGCACGTCGCGCGCTATCGCGCCGCCATCATCAACGCCGCCGCGGTGACGCTGACCGATGCCGTGCCGGGCCGCAGCCTGAAGCACGCGGAGCCCTACGCCGTCGGGCTGCTCGGCGCCGGCGAGGCGCTGGCGCGCTGGTGGCTCGACCGCGGCAGCCACCTGCCGTTCTCGACGCTGCAGAAGATCACGCACGCGCTGGTCGACGGCGCGCTCGAGGCCTACCGCAAATAAAAAGCCCCGCCCCTCGAAAGGGACGGGGCCGTGTTGCAGGCGCCGGCTTACTGTCCGGCCTGGGCGCCGCCTTCCAGGACCTTCATCTCGACACGGCGATTCAGCTCGCGGCCGTCGGCGGTCTCGTTGGTGTCGACCGGCTGCGATTCGCCGTAGCCCTTCGACTCCAGGCGCGAAACGTCGATGCCGCGCCCGACCAGGTAGTCCTTCGCCGCCTGCGCGCGCCGCTCGGAGAGCTTCAGGTTGAAGGCGTCGGAACCCTGCGCGTCCGTGTGTCCGCCGATCTCGACCCGCAGGTGCGGTGCGGCGGCGAGCGAGTCGGCCACCTGGTTCAGGATCACCTTGGCGTTGGCGGTCAGGCGCGAGCTGCCGGACTCGAAGTTCACGCCCTTGAGCACGACGGCCTCGCCGGTGGCGCAGCCTTCGAGGTTGATCGCCTCACCGGCGCCCGGCGCGCGGCAGCCTTCCCGCTCGACCGGGGCTGGCGGGCAGCCTTTCTCGTCGACGGCCGTGCCGGCCGGGGTGTCGGGGCACTGGTCGAGGCGATCGACCACGCCGTCGCCGTCGGCATCGTTCTCGCAACCCGACTCGTTGACGGCGGCTCCCGCCGGCGTGTCCGGGCAGGTATCGACGTCGTCGGTGACGCCGTCGCCGTCGGCATCGCCCGGCGCGGCGGCCACTTCGACCGGCGCGGCGGGCTCGCCCGGCAGGCGGCCGAGCGGGATCAGCACGCCGAGGTTGAACACGCCCTCGTAGAACTCGTCCTTGTCGCCGACCCCCAGCGCCGAGCGGTGGTGCGAGTCCATGCGGTAGCGCGCCTCGGCGCGCAGCGCGGCTTCGAAGCCGCCGAGCAAGGAGTTCAGCGGCAGCAGGTAGCCGATGCCCACGTCGAACACCGTGGACTTGTAGTTGAAGCCGGCGACATCGGGCGTGGTCGGATGGTCGTTGCCCTGGCCCTGGTGCACGGCGACGATGGCGAACGCCGTCGGGAACGTGGTCGACGGGAAAATCATGGCGGCGACGCCCACGCCGTTGAGTTCGGCGGCATCGTCGGTGACGGTCTCGTCCTCGCGGTCCATGGCTTCGATGAAGCCGGTGAGCTCGAGGTTGAGGCCCGAGGTCATCTTCTTGCCGATCGAGATCACGCCGCCCATCGCATCGTCGGTGGTGCGGTCGTCGTCGGCCATCGTGTAGGAGAGCATCGGCGAGAAATACAGGCGGCGGTCGTTGCCGTTCGCCGAGCCGCTGGATTCGCCTTCCGCGGAGGCCTCTTCGGCCGGGGCCTCTTCTTCGCCCTCATCCTGCGCCCACGCGCCGAACGCCAGCAGCGTGCAGCAAAGGCCCAGCACTCCCTGCAGACCGGAAACCTTCTTCATGTCCTCTCCCGAGACTCGTTGGCCGCGATTTTTCGGCTACCGCAATCGTCCGGCCGCGAGGCCGGCGTTGCGCGAAAACTGTAATCCCTGCGGTAGTTTGACACAAGAAACCGACTGCACCATCAGGCGCCGCGGCGGCCCCGCGGCCGCGGGGTCCCGGGGCGGTTTTCGGCTACACTGCGCGGCCTTCCGGCCCGCCAGAAACGGACCGTACGGACCCACGATGGACACCAAGACACTCAAGAACGAGATGGCCGCCCTGCGTGAGCGCTTCAACGCTCTGCGGGGCTATCTTTGACTACGCTGGCAAGCGGGACCGCCTGGCGGAAGTCGATGCCGAACTCGAGCGGCCGGACGCCTGGAACAAACCCGAACAGGCCCAGAACCTGGGCCGCGAGCGCGCTCGTCTCGAGGACGTGATCCGCCCGCTGGAGCGCGCCGACACCGGCCTGCGCGATGCCGCCGAGCTGCTGGAGCTCGCCGCGGCCGAGAACGACGCGGCCACCGCCGCCGAAGTGGAGCGTGAAGTCGGCGCCCTCAGCCGGCTCGCCAACGAAATGGAATTCAAGCGCATGTTCGCGGGCGAGATGGACGCGAACAACGCCTACGTGGACATCCAGGCCGGCACCGGCGGCACCGAGGCGCAGGACTGGGCCGCGATGCTGCTGCGCATGTACCTGCGCTTCTGCGCCGACCAGGGCTTCACGACCGAGATCCTGGACGAGTCGCGCGGCGAGGTCGCCGGCATCAAGGGCACGTCGTTCTTCGTGCAGGGCCCGTACGCCTACGGCTGGCTGCGCACCGAGATCGGCGTGCATCGCCTGGTGCGCAAGTCGCCGTTCGACTCGAATGCGCGCCGGCACACCTCGTTCGCGGCGGTGTTCGTGTCGCCCGAGGTGGACGACAACATCAAGATCGAGATCAACCCGGCCGACCTCAAGGTCGATACCTACCGCTCCGGCGGCGCCGGCGGCCAGCACGTCAACAAGACCGAATCGGCGATCCGCATCACGCACGGGCCCAGCGGCATCGTGGTGGCCTGCCAGACCGAGCGCTCGCAGCACCAGAACCGCGACCGCGCCATGAAGATGCTGAAGGCCAAGCTCTACGAGCGCGAGATCGAGAAGCGCAACGCCAAGAAGCAGGAAACCGAAGCCTCCAAGTCCGACATCGAGTGGGGTTACCAGATCCGCAGCTACGTGCTGGACCAGTCGCGGATCAAGGACCTGCGCACCGGGGTCGAAATCGCCGACACTGAGCGCGTGCTCGACGGCGACCTGAAGAAATTCATCGAAGCGAGCCTCAAGCAGGGTCTCTAGACATGGCCGACAACGAAGACCAGCAGCCCCCGCAGGACGAGAATTTCCTGATCGCGCAGCGCCGCGAGAAACTGGCGGCGCTGCGCACGAAAGGCAACGCCTACCCGAACGGGTTCCGGCGCAACGCGCTGGCCGAGGACCTGCGCGGCGCCTACGGCGCGCGCTCGGCCGAGTCGCTCGAGGGCGAGACGCAGGCGTTCGCGGTCGCGGGCCGCATGATGGCCAAGCGCGGGCAGGGCAAGGTCTCGTTCATCGAGATCCAGGACATGTCCGGGCGCATCCAGGTCTTCGTCAAGCAGGACGCCATCGGCGAGGCGCTCTACGCCGACTTCAAGACCTGGGACGTCGGCGACATCATCGGCGTGCAGGGCCCGGTCATGAAGACCAAGGCCGGCGAGCTGTCCATCCGCGCCGCGAGCATCGTGCAGCTGGCCAAGTCGCTGCGGCCGCTGCCGGAGAAGTGGGCCGGGCTGACCGACACCGAGGTGCGCTACCGGCAGCGCTACGTCGACCTCATCATGAACCCGGAGGTGCGCAAGGTGTTCGAGCGGCGCACCGCGCTGGTGCGCTTCATCCGGCACTATTTCGACGCGCTCGGCTTCACCGAGGTCGAGACGCCGATGCTGCAGCCGATCCCGGGCGGCGCCACGGCGCGGCCGTTCGTGACGCACTACAACGCACTCGACCGCGACGTCTACCTGCGCATCGCGCCGGAACTGTTCCTCAAGCGCCTGGTGGTCGGCGGCTTCGAGCGCGTCTACGAGATCAACCGCAATTTCCGCAACGAGGGGCTGTCCACGCGCCACAACCCCGAGTTCACCATGCTCGAGTTCTACCAGGCCTACGCCGACTACAAGGACTTCATGGACCTGATCGAGAACCTGATGCGCGACGCGGCGCTGGCGCTGCGCGGCGACGGCAAGGTGACCTACCAGGGCCACACCTGCGACCTCGCGGCGCCGTTCCGGCGCATGACGCTGACCGAGGCGGTGCTCGCACACAACGACGGCCTCGACGGCGCGCGGCTCAGGGATCGCGACTATCTTGCCGAGTGGACGAAGAAGGTCGGCGGCGACGCAAAAACAGACTTCGGCATCGGCAAGCTGCTGACTGAAATTTTCGAGAAAACGGTGGAAGCCAAGCTCTTCGATCCCACCTTCATCACCGAGTACCCGACCGAAGTCTCGCCGCTGTCGCGGCGCAACGACGCGAATCCCGATTTTGCCGACCGGTTCGAATTCTTCGTCGGGGGCCGCGAGATCGCGAACGGCTTTTCGGAGCTGAACGACCCGGACGACCAGGCCGCGCGCTTCCGCGCGCAGGCCGCCGCGCACGAGCGCGGCGACCACGAGGCGATGGTGTACGACGCCGACTACGTGCGCGCGCTCGAGTACGGCCTGCCGCCGACGGCGGGCGCCGGCATCGGCATCGACCGGTTGGCGATGTTCCTGACCGACTCACCGTCGATCAGGGACGTCCTGCTGTTCCCGCAGATGCGGCCGGAAGCCTGAACGCCTAGTCCGTGTTCGACGGCGGCGCCGGCAGGTCGCCCGGCAGCATCGGCACGTTGACGGTCAGGCTCACGCCGACCGGCGTGGGCGCGTCGGAGCCCGAGCTCGGATAGCGCGGCGCGAACGCGCCGTGCACCAGCAGCCGCAGCTCGTCGCCCTCGGCGAGGCGCGCGGCCAGGCCGACCAGCTCGCGATTGAAATCGCCCCAGCCGCGCACCGGCGCCACCTGGTTCGCCATCAGCAGCGTGTCGGTGGTGGTGCCCGCGGCGCGGGAGGCGAGGCCGAGGAAGATGATCGGATCGCCGGCGTTGAGACCGGACGGATCGGTGACCGTCATCTGGAAGGTCGGCACGCCGGCGACGACCGCGCCGCCGGGTCCGGCGGTGGCCAGCAGCAGCGACTGCACCTGCGCGTTGCCGTCCTGCGCGACCAGCGTGGCGGTGAGGCCCGGCACGGTCAGCGTCGGCGCAGGCAGCGCTGTCGTGACCACGCCGTCGGTGCCGCCGACGCCGATGTGGAAACAATGCTGCGGGATGTAGCTCGCCTTGCCGGCGACGCCCTTCAGCTTTTCGTCGTACCAGTCGACGATCGACTGGGTCTTGTCGAGCGTGCCGCAGGTATCGCCGCTGCCGCCGCCGACCAGCGAATCGTGCCCGCTGGTCTTGACCAGCAGGCGCACGTCGCCGCCGAGCGCGCCCAGGCACTGGAAGTTGTGGACCGCGTCGTTGAGGTTGAACAGCGAGTCGCCCGCGGACTGCCAGTACAGCGCGTCGATCGGCGTCAGCGCGCCGCCGGCGGTGCTGGTGTTGTTGTTCTCGCAGTGCGAGATCAGGCTGTTGCGATACAGCAGGTCGAGCTTGTCCTGCCCGATCGCGTTCTGGTAGCCCTCGGCGAGGCCCTCATTGACTACCGGATCGTGGCCGCCCGGCGTGGCGTTGCCCATCGCGGACAGCGCCGTCGCCCAGAAGGTCTTGAACACCGAGCCCTGGTACAGCGAGTAACGCAGGTCGTGCCAGGTGATCTCGGGCGCGATGGCGTCGAGCCGGTGCTTGGGGTCGATCGCATAGATGAGGTGCTGGTAACCGCCGCCGTAGCTGCCGCCGATGGCGCCGAGCAGCAGGTTGTCGTTGCGGTAGGCCAGCCAGGGCAGTTCGGTTTCGGCCCAGTCCAGCGCCTGGAGCAGGTCCTGGCCCTCGACGTCCGGGTCGAGGATGCGGATCTGTCCGCCCGAATCGCCGTGGCCCCGCTGGTCGAAGGAGATGACGCCGTAGCCGGCGTCGAGCAGGCGACTCAGGGGCAGGGCGGGGTCGAGGGCCGCGCGCTCGCCCGCGGTCACGCGGGTGCCGCCGTAACCGTGACCTTCGAGGATCAGCGGGTACTTCGCGCCCTCGGTGAACTGGGTCGGCTCATGCACCGTGAAGGCGATGGCCTCGCCGTCGACCGCGGACACGAGGGTGTGGTCGGTCGACACGCCGGCACGCGGCGCGCTTGCGCCGGAGCGGACGTCTGGCAGGGCGCCACTGTTGTCGCAGGCGCCGAGCGCGAGGGATAGCAGGACGGCGCCGCAGGCGGCAGAACGGTGCAAGGACATCGGGAACTCCTATCGGGTGGCGGCGTGTCGCAACCTGACTATGGCATCAGGTGCGGCCTCGGGCGATAGGAAAAGGACTCTATGAGGCGGCGGCGACCACCAGCGCCACGCTGCCGCCGCCGGGGTGCGGCGCCGCGTCGACCACTTCGCCGGTGCGCCCGTCCGGCAGCGCGAAACTCGAGCCCGGCGCGACGCCGGCCTGCGGCGTCAGCACGCGGCTCATGTGGCGCTTCACCGCACCGCGGTAGTGCACGCGCGCGATGATCTCCTGGCCGGTGTAGCAGCCCTTGTCGAAGCTGATGCCGCCGAGCGCGTCGAGGTTGCACATCTGCGCGACGAAGTGGTCCTGCGTCTCCGGGTAGACCGTCGGCACGCCGGCCTCGATGTCGAGGCGTTTCCAGTCGTCCTCGGCGCCGGCGGTCGCCGCGAGGCGCTGCTGCAGTTGGGCGAGCCGCGCGGCCGGCGCGAGCACGCTGTAGCGCGGCGCGTCGCCGAGCCGGCGCATCACGCCGACGCCGTCGGTCCAGGCGCAGCCCAGCGGCAGGACCGGCACCGCAAGATCCAGCGCGGCGAGGCGCGTCGCGGCGCCGGGGCCGGCCACGCCGAGCAGCGCGCGATCGGCGGCTTCGGCCAGCGTGACCTTCGACCGCAGCACGTACATCCTCAGGCGCTTGAGCGTGGTCTCGAGCAGGCTGCGGTGCAGCTCCAGCAGGAAGGCGTCGCCGTCGCGCAGCACGTGCAGCACCGCGAGCATGCGGCCCTTGGGAGTGTTGTACGAGCTCAGCTGCGCCTGGCTCGCGCCGACCTTGCGCACGTCGTTGCTGAGCTGGCCCTGCAGGAACGCGCTCGCGTCGGCGCCGCGCGCTTCGATCAGACCGAGCTGCGTGAGCGGCACGGCGATCGTGGGGTCGTTGTCGGTCATCCGTTCATTGCGAACCGCGCCTCGGGTTTGTCACACTACCGCGGTTGCCATGACCTCGGACACTGCCAAGCGGGACACCAGCGGGTCGCGCGACCCGGCGGTGCAGGCTTGGCGGCCGCGGGACGCAACGGCAACGACGGCGGGCGCGACCGGGGGAGCCGCGGGCGAAGTGGGCGGACGCAAGGATGGCACCGAGCCGACGCGGTTCGGTGATTGGGAAAAGGCTGGTCGCTGCATCGATTTCTAAGGGAGCCCGAATGAACAGCCCCGCACCTCAGCAGGCCCGTCCGGTCGAGCGGCCGCTGTCGCCTTTCATGCTGGGCCAGTATTACCGTTTTCAGCTGACCTCGGTCCTGTCGCTGATGCATCGCGTGACCGGCGTGGGCCTGTCGGTCGGCTCCGTGCTGCTGGTCTGGTGGCTGGTGGCCCTCGCCGGCGGCGCCTGGAGCTACGCCGCGTTCAGCCAACACGCCGGCGCCTGGTACGGGCAATTGCTGCTGCTGGGCTGGAGCTGGGCGCTGCTGTACCACATGTGCAACGGCGTGCGTCACCTGGCCTGGGACCTCGGCTACGGCTACAGCATTCCCGCGGTCTACCGCAGCGGCTACCTCGTGGCGGCGACGTCGCTGCTGCTGACGGCGGCGGCCTGGGGAGTCGCCTATGTCCTCTAAATCGGCGAACTCGCAGCGCAGCCCGCTGGCCCGCGCCCGCGGTTACGGCTCGGCCAACGAGGGCGTGCACACCTTCCTGGCCGAACGCGTTTCGGCGGTCGCCCTGATCCCGCTGACGTTGTGGTTCGTGTTCAGCGTCGCCCAGCTGCCGTTGGGCAGCTATAACGCCCTTCAGCACTGGGTGGCTTCGCCGTCGGTCGCGGTCATGCTGGTGCTGTTCATCGCATCGCTGTTCTACCACTCGAGTCTCGGCGTGAAAGTCGTGATCGAGGACTACGTCGCCAGCGAAGGCATCAAGCTGGCCGCGCTGCTGCTGGTCAAATTCGCCCATGCGGTGCTGGCGGCCGCGGGGATCTTTGCCGTACTCAAGATCGCGCTGGGGAATTGAACGTGACCGCGGCCTACCCGATTACGCACCACCAATATGATGTGGTTGTTGTCGGCGCCGGCGGCGCCGGGCTGCGCGCGGTCGTTGGCCTGGCGCAGGCCGGGCTGAAGACCGCCTGCATCACCAAGGTGTTCCCGACGCGCTCGCACACGGTGGCGGCGCAGGGCGGCATCTCGGCCGCGCTCGCCAACATGGGCGAGGACGACTGGCGCTGGCACATGTACGACACGGTCAAGGGCTCGGACTGGCTCGGCGACCAGGACGCCATCCAGTACATGTGCCGCGAGGCGATCCCGGCCGTGATCGAACTCGAGCACTGGGGCGTGCCGTTCTCCCGCACCAAGGAAGGCAAGATCTACCAGCGTCCGTTCGGCGGCATGACCACCAAGTTCGGCGAGGGCACCGCGCACCGCACCTGCGCCGCGGCCGACCGCACCGGCCACGCCATGCTGCACGCGATGTACCAGCAGGCGCTGAAGGCGCGCGGCGAATTCTTCATCGAATACTTCGCGCTCGACCTGCTGATGGACGACGACGGCTCGTGCAAGGGGGTGCTGGCCTGGGACCTCGCCACCGGGCAGCTGCACCGCTTCCGCGCGCACACCGTGATCCTCGCCACCGGCGGCTACGGCCGCGCCTATTTCTCCTGCACCTCGGCGCACACCTGCACCGGCGACGGCAACGCCATGGCGCTGCGCGGCGGCGTGCCGTTGCAGGACATGGAATTCGTGCAGTTCCACCCGACCGGCATCTACGGCTCGGGCTGCCTGATCACCGAGGGCGCGCGCGGCGAGGGCGGTTACCTCACCAACTCGAAAGGCGAGCGCTACATGGAGCGCTACGCGCCGAACGCCAAGGACCTGGCCTCGCGCGACGTGGTCAGCCGCGCCAGCACCATCGAGATCCGCGAAGGCCGCGGCGTCGGCCCCGAGGCCGACCACGTGCACCTGCACCTCGAGCACCTCGGGCCGGAAGTGCTGCACAAGCGCCTGCCCGGCAT
>JANNLM010000134.1:0-3575 GCA_031396825.1 Gammaproteobacteria bacterium
GACTACGGCGTGATCTCCGACACGTTCGAGACCGCGGTGCCGTGGTCGGCAGTGCCGGCCTTCTATCACGCCGTGCGCGAAGCGACGTTGCAGGCCGTGACCAAGGTGTGCGGCTTCGGCGCGGTGTCCACGCGCAGCACGCACAGCTACACCGACGGGCTGTGCCTGTATTTCGCCTTCTTCGGCCCGGGCCGCCACGGCGCGCTGGTCGACCAGTGGTGGGAGATCAAGGCCGCCGCGTCGGAGGCGGTCGTGGCCCACGGCGGCACCATGAGCCACCACCACGCGATGGGCCGCGACCACGCGCGCTGGGCGCACGCCGAGATCCCGGCGCCGTTCCGGGCCGCGATCCGTGCGGCCAAGCGCGAGCTCGACCCGAACGGCCTGCTCAACCCGGGGCTCTGGTTCGAGGACTGAGGCGAGCCGGTAGAATGCGCGCGCCCCACAAGGACCCGACATGAGACTGTCCCAGTTCCCGCTCGCCACCACCAAGGAAACCCCGGCCGACGCCGAGGTCACCAGCCACAAGCTGCTGCTGCGCGCGGGCTACATCCGCATGCTCGGCAAGGGCCTGTACACGTGGCTGCCGATCGGCTTGCGCGTGCTGCGCAAGGTCGAGGCCATCGTGCGCGAGGAGATGAACCGCGCCGGCGCGCTCGAAGTGCTGATGCCGAGCATCCATCCGGCCGAGCTGTGGCAGGAATCCGGCCGCTGGCAGGCGATGGGGCCCGAGCTGCTGCGCATCAAGGACCGTCACGAGCGCGACTACTGCTACGGCCCGACGCACGAGGAAGTCATCACCTACCACGTGCGCCAGGACGTGCGCTCGTACCGGCAGCTGCCGGTGAACTACTACCAGATCCAGACCAAGTTCCGCGACGAGATCCGCCCGCGCTTCGGCGTGATGCGCGCGCGCGAATTCATCATGAAGGACTCCTACTCGTTCCACATGGACGAGGCCGACCTCGCGCGCGAGTACGCCAACATGCGCGAGGCGTACACGCGCATCTTCACGCGCACGGGCGTGCAGTTCCGCATCGTCAAGGCCGACTCCGGCAACATCGGCGGCAGCCGCTCCGAGGAATTCCACGTGCTGGCCAGTTCCGGTGAGGACCTGCTGGCGGTGTCCGACCAGGGCGAGTATGCGGCCAACATCGAGGCGGCCGAGACGCGGCCCGACGGCGCGCGTCCGGCGGCGGCGGCCCAGAAAGAGGACGTCGCCACGCCGACGCAGAAGACCTGCGAGCAGGTCGCCGCGCTACTGCAGGTCCCGCTGGAGCGCACGCTCAAGCTGATCGTGGTGCACGCGCGCGGCGGCGGCTTGGTCGCGCTGGCATTGCGCGGCGACCATGAACTGAACGCGGTGAAGGCCGCGCGCCATCCGAAAGTGAAGGCGCCGCTGCAGCTCGCCAGCGACGAGGAAATCCGCGTGGCCTTCGGCGCGCAGCCGGGCTTCCTCGGGCCGCTCGGCGGCAAGGTGCCGGTGGTGGCGGACTACGCCGCTCACGTGCTCGGCAATTTCGTCTGTGGCGCCAACAAGGACGGGTTCCACACCACCGGCGTGAACTGGGGCCGCGACTGTCCCGAGCCGGAGGCCGCCGACCTGCGCCTGGCGAAGGAAGGCGATGCCGCGCCCGACGGCAGCGGTTCGCTCAAGCTGGTGCGCGGCATCGAGGTGGGCCACATCTTCCAGCTGGGCGGCAAATACTCGGAAGCCATGCACCTGACCGTGCTGGACGCCGCGGGCAAGGAAGTGACGCCGCAAATGGGGTGCTATGGCATCGGCGTCACGCGCGTCGCCGCCGCCGTCATCGAGCAGTGCCACGACGCCAACGGCATCATCTGGCCCGACGCGGTCGCGCCGTTTCGTGTGATCGTCTGCCCGATCAATCCCGACAAGTCGCCGGCGGCGAAGGCCGCCGCCGAAAAACTTTATGGAGAACTCGCTGCCGCCGGCGTCGAAGTCGTGCTCGACGATCGCGGCGAGCGCCCCGGTGCGATGTTCGCGGACGCCGACCTCATCGGCATCCCGCACCGCATCGTCATCGGCGACAAGGGGCTTGCGACGGGCCAGTTCGAGTACAAGCACCGCCGCGACAAGGCGGCGCGCATGATCCCGGCCACGCTCGAGGCCGTGCGCGAGGCCACCGGCGCCTGACGCGGCGGCTGGCGGCGACGCCTTATCAGTATTCCCGGCGCGGCGTCTCGTACTCCGACGCCGGCAACCCGAACGGCGCCTTGCGGCCCACCAACGCCTCGAGCGTCATCAGCTCGAGGTCGGTGTGGTTGATGAACGGCGCCGGCGTGATGCGCTTGCCGTTGTCGGGCGCCGCGAGGATGTACTTCGGCGCGTCGTGGTGCTGCGCCGTGACCTGCGCCAGCTCGACCGGGGCTTCGTCGGCTTTCTTCTTCTTGCCCTTGACGTCGAGGTCCTCGAAATCGTGGTCGGCCTTGGCCGCGAGCTCGGTCGTGCCGTAGCAGGTGCACAGGTAGGTCTTGTCCGGGTCCGACTCGGCGTACACGCCGGTGCCACGGATGCCGATCGTGGCGATCGGCGTGTTGAGCGACAACTGCTGCTTGCCCGCGAGCTTGCCGAACACGCCAAGGAACTTGCCGCTGACCAGGCGCATGACCTGCTTGAGCGGGTTGCTGCCGCCGAGGTCGAGCGTCGAGCGGTCGCGCAGGATGAAGGAGTTGGCGCCGACCGCGGCGATGACGTAGCTGTTGGCGCCCGTGGTGACCTTGTCGGACGGCGTGATGACGGTCTGCTCGGTGGCGCGCTGGCCGTTGACGAACACTTCGCCCTTCATCTCGAAGATGGACTTGCCGGCCGGCAGCTTGCCGGGCAACTTGCCGAACAGCGCGGCGAGGGCGGCCGGGCTCCAGCCGGCGCCGCCGGCGAGCCAGCCGAGGGAGAGGGCCTGCACCAGGAAATCGCGGCGCGTGCCGATGAGTCGGGATTCGGATTTGCGGAGGTTCATGCGTTCAGCGCCTGCCGTCGCCGGCGAGCGTCATGGCTGGGAGTTGGAGGGCGCCATACTAGCCGAGAACCTGCCGACGACCGCCGCACGACCGGGCCCCACAGCGCACGGCGTCACATTCCCGCGGTATCGCACTGCAGCATTGCATCCGAAAACCCTCGCGCGCCGTAGGTCGGGCGCACTAGAATTGCGCCACGTTGCAACGGGGGTGCGGGGATCATGGGGTTCCGAGGGGCGTACCGGTTGGCGTTTGTGGCTGCGCTGCTCGGGCATTCGGCGGTCGAAGCCTCCGGCGGCGGCATCACCGGCCAGTCCACCGCCGGCTGCACGCTGGGCGGCTGCCACGGCGATGCGCCAGGTACATTCAACTACTCGGCCTTTGTCGAACACGAAGTCAGTCCCGGAGTGTGGTCCGCCGCCACCACGACGGTTGCGCGCAACGCGGCGGTGAGCATCCGGTACTTCCTCGATTACAACTCCGGCACGGTCGCGGGTCGCGGTGGCTTCGACATGACTGCGAACGGCGGCACGCTGACCGAGTCGGATGGCGGGATCCAGAATTTCAGCGGCGAGCTGACCCACACCACGCCGCGC
>JANNLM010000222.1:0-3706 GCA_031396825.1 Gammaproteobacteria bacterium
GTCGCTGTCCGAGGCCACCCAGCAGATCCTGGCGTCGCTGACGCCGCGCGAGGCCAAGGTGCTGCGCATGCGCTTCGGCATCGACATGAACACCGACCACACGCTGGAAGAGGTCGGCAAGCAGTTCGACGTCACGCGCGAGCGCATCCGCCAGATCGAAGCCAAGGCGCTGCGCAAGCTGCGCCACCCGAGCCGCGCCAACTACCTGCGCAGCTTCCTCGACGAGACCTGAACTACTGCGCGGCCGACGGCGCAATAAAAAAAGCCCCGCACTGCGGGGCTTCTTTTTTGCTCCGGCGGGAGCCTTCAGGGCATGCGCAGGATCGCGGAGGCCGACGCCGCGTTGACGTCGAGGTCGCCGGCGCCGTAACGCGTGTAGTCCACCCGGAACGAGACCCAATCACTGAGCGTGAGCTGGAGGCCGATGCCGAGGAAAGCGTCGCTGCCGCCGTCGTCGAGGTTGCCGCCGCCGGCGCTGTCCTGGACCGACCTCGTCAGCTTCCACATGAAGAGGCCGGCGCGCGTCACGATCGACAGGTTCTCGGACGTCGGCATCCGCGCGACGATGCCCAGGTCGTAACCCGCGACGTCGGCACTCACGCGCACCGGGCCCGCGGCCCAGAATCCGCCGGAGCCGTCGGAGGTGCCCTGCGCCGTGACCTGGCCCAGGTCGAGGTGTCCGAACTCGATCATGAAATTCTCGCTTACGCCGTAGCCGATGGCGATGCGCAGGGCCGCGTCCGTGTCCTGGGTCTTGGTGTTGCTGACCGACCCATCGAAATTGAGGTCGGCCGCGTTCCAGTGCTCCACCGTGCTGTGGCCAACCGAGAGGTCGATGTACGCACTGAGCTGTTCGCGTCCGTCTTCGGCCGCTGCCGGCGCGCAGGCCAGGCACGCCACTGGCAGAACGAAGGTGCGGACCAGCGGACCGAGCTTGATGGCTGTCTCCGTGCTCCCGGGTGCGCGCCGGGGGAGTCCATCCTAGTCCTAACCGCGGCGGAACGCTCCGCCGAATGCCGCCGCCATCCCGGCTCAGTCTTCGAAGCGCAGGATCGCCGAGAGGGACAGCGAGTCGACGTCGAGGTCGTCGACGGCGTAGCGCACGAACTCGGCGCGGAACGAGACCGACGGGCTCACGTCGAATTCGGCGCCGGCGCCGAAGAAGGGATCGTCGCCGCTTTCGCTGCCGGACAACGAGCCGCCGCTGTCCTCGAAGCTCGATCTGACGTCCCACATGAAGATGCCGGCCCGCGCGAGCAAGGCGAAGGTCTCGGACATCGGCATGCGCCCGACGAACCCGAAATCGTAGCCGTCAACCGCGGCCGTCCGGTTGACCGGGCCGGGCATCCAGAACACGCCCGTGCCGTCGGACGTGCCGTCCGCCGTGGCTTCGCCGAGGTCCACGTAACCGACTTCGAACGTCAGGTTCTCGCTGGCCGCGAAGCCCATGGCGATCCGGAACGCCGTGTCGGTGTCTTCGACGGTGGCGTTGCTGATGGCCGAGCCATCATCGAGGACGTCGTCGTTCCAGTCCTTCGATGTGCTCTCGCCAACCGTCACCGCGAGGTAGTTTCCGGCTGCAGCCGGCGCGGAAATGGCCCACGCCGCGAGCAGGGCGAGGGCATGGCAGAGCGGCTGGCGCGTCATCGGGCGTCTCCTGATGTGGGTCCCGGCAACCGCCGGGACCCCCGCATCGTAATGCCGCCGGCGATGGCGCGCGTTCAGCGCGTGTTCAGCGCTCGAAGCTCCAGCGCGCGCCGAGCGTCAGCGTGGTGGAGTCGTCGGACAGGCCGAGGCTGCCGGCCAGCGCCAGCTGGCGGTTGAAGTGCAGCAGACCCTCGCCGGTCAGCGTGAGGTCGCCGTCGTTGAACACGCTGGTGTAGTTCGCATACGCGCCGTACTCGATCTGCGGCGTGGCGATGCCGCGCACGCCGCCGGTGAGCGACAGGCCGGTGTCGTCATCGCTGCCCCCGGGCGTGTCGACCTCCGCCATCACCAGGCCGGCGATGGCGACCAGGTCGAGGTTGCTCTGCAGCGCGCTGCGGAAGCCGACGCCCAGGTCGATGAAGGTCAGGTCGACCGGTCCGTCGCCCACGGCCGTCAGCGAGGCCACGCCGAACAATTGCGGCTGGAATTTCAGCGAGCCGCCGAGCTTGATGCCGTCCAGGCTGCCGCCGCCATCGGGCTCGATCACGACCAGGCGCGCATCGCCGTAGGTGTAGGACATCGAGCCGTAGCCCGACCCGCGCGTCTGCGCCTGGGCGGCGAGCGGCAGCGCGAGCAGCGCGGAAAGGACCAACGCGTGAGTCGACTTCATGGGTGAAACTCCCTTGAGAATGACGCCCGATAGACCGCAGCGTCGGTAAATGATTCCTGGAGGTCCGTGAACGGGGTCACGGATCGGGCAGGCTCAGTCGGCGGCTTCGTCTCCGCCCAGCAGGCCGCCGTGGCGATTCTTGCGATCGGTGCCGGTGGCGAAGTAGCGGCGGAAGCCCACCGTGAATTCGGTGTAGTCCACGCTGGCCGAGGTGCCGCCACCCTCGAGCTTGTGCTCGCGGATGCGGTAATCCGCGACCAGCGACCACCAGTTGCCGAGCTGCAGGGCGCCGCCGACGTTGTAGCGGGCGCCCGTCAGGTCCACCGCGCCGCCGGTGCCGCTGGCCGAGCCCAGGTCGAGGTAACGCCAGGCCGCGCTCACTTCGACGTTGGTGAACGCGTAGCGCCCGCCGACCTCGACGCCGTAGCCCTCTTCGACGTAGTCGTTGGCCGCATTCGAGTCGTCGTCACCCTCGACGCGCTCGTAGCTCAGCCCGCCGTGCAGCTGCCAGACCGGGTTGCGTGTGTGGTACGCGAGGCCGGCGGAGGCGAAGCCCTCGCGGCCGTTGCGGTAGCGGCGCTGGTCGTAGTCGCCGGTGAAGTTGAGGAACCTGGCCAGGCCAAGGCTGGCGCCGAGGCGGAAGCCCTCGATGTCGGCGCTGGAGCCGCCGACCTCGACCTTCGAGTTCAGGTACGCGGCATCCCAGTAGCTGTTCGACAGCACGTCCGCGGCCAGCGCGGATGGGGCCGCGCAGAGCAGCACGGCCGCGGTCAGGGCGGCGGGCATGGGGCGAATCATCGGCTCTCCTCCGGTTTTTATTTTGTCGCGCCGGTGTGAATGTCCGGCGTGTGCAGCGATCCGGGCAGGTGGCTGTAGTACTTCGCCAGCTGCCGGATGTCGGCGTCGGTGAGGGACATGGCTTGCGCGCCCATCACCGGATTCTTGCGCACGCCCGCGCGGTACTCGCGCAGGGCCTGCTCCAGGTAGCTCGAGTACTGGCCGGCGAGGTGCGGGTAGGTCGGCAGGATGGCCTTGCCGTCGGCCCCATGGCAGGCCGCGCAAACCGCAGCCTTCTCCGGCGCCTCGCGGTCGGCCAGCGCGGCGGGCGCGGCGGCGAGGGTCAGCACTGCGAGCAGCACGTGGGCGTGGCGCATGTCAGTGGGTCCCCGGCGAAACAGCGAGGAACGCGGCAATGTCGTCGATGTCCTGGTCGGACAGGCTGGAGGCCTGCGCCTGCATGGTCTTGTGCGGGCGCTCGCCGGACTTGTACGCCTTCATCGCGGCCGCGAGGTACTCGGCGCTCTGGCCACCCAGCTTCGGCACGCGATAGGTCGGGTAGGCGTTGGTGTAGCCCGGGATGCCGTGGCAGCCCATGCAGGTGTTGGCCTT
>JANNLM010000237.1:0-12246 GCA_031396825.1 Gammaproteobacteria bacterium
GACGGCGGGATCGGCCGCGATCGCCGCAAACAGCACGTCGATGACCTGCCCCGGCAACACGACCGCGAGCATGCCGTTCTTGTTGCAGTTGCTGAAGAAGATGTCGGCGAAGCTCGACGCGATCACGCAACGGAAACCGTAGTCGGCCAGCGCCCAGACCGCGTGCTCGCGCGAGGAGCCGCAGCCGAAGTTCTCCCGCGCGAGCAGGATCGCCGCCCCGCGATGCACCGGCCGGTTCAGCACGAATTCCGGATTGACCTTGCGGGTCGCCGGGTCCACCGACAGGTCGCCCGGCGTCAGGTAGCGCCAGTCGTCGAACAAGAATGGGCCGAAGCCGGTGCGACGGATGGACTTCAGGTACTGCTTCGGAATGATGGCGTCGGTGTCCACGTTGGCGCGATCGAGCGGCGCCAGCGTGCCGGTCACGCGCGTAAAGGCCTTCATGCCAGGCTCCGCACGTCGACGAAGTGGCCGGCGATGCCGGCCGCGGCGGCCATCGCCGGCGAGACGAGGTGGGTGCGCCCGCCCTGCCCCTGGCGGCCCTCGAAATTGCGGTTGGAGGTCGAGGCGCAGCGCTCGCCGGGCTCGAGCCGGTCGGCGTTCATGGCCAGGCACATCGAGCAGCCGGGCTCGCGCCACTCGAACCCCGCGGCGCGGAACACCTGGTCGAGGCCTTCCTGTTCGGCCTGGCGCTTGACCAGTCCGGAGCCGGGCACGACCAGGGCGAGCTTGACGCTGGCCGCCTTGCGGCGGCCCTTGACCACCTGCGCCGCGGCACGCAGGTCCTCGATGCGGGCGTTGGTGCACGAACCGATGAAGACCTTGTCGATGGCGATGGCGTCGATGCGCGTGTCCGGCGCGAGGCCCATGTAGGCCAGCGCCCGCTGCCAGCCTTCGCGGCGCACCGCGTCCGGCGCGTTCGCCGGGTCGGGCACCCGATCGCCGATGGCGGCCACCATCTCCGGCGACGTGCCCCAGGTGACCTGCGGCTGGATCTGGGCGGCGTCGAGTTTGACCACGCGGTCGAAGCGGGCGCCGGCATCGCTGCGCAGCGTGCGCCAGTGCGCCACGGCGCGATCCCACAGCGCGCCCTGCGGCGCGAACGGGCGGCCGCGCAGGTACTCGATCGTCTTGTCGTCCACGGCGATGAGCCCGGCGCGCGCGCCGGCCTCGACGCTCATGTTGCACACCGTCATGCGGCCCTCGATCGACAGCGCCTCGATGGCCTCGCCGGCGTACTCGAACGTGTAGCCGGTGCCGCCGGCGGTGCCGATGCGGCCGATGATCGACAGCACGATGTCCTTGGCCGTGACGCCGTGGCCGACGCAGCCGTTCACGCGCACCAGCATGGACTTCGATTTTTTCAGCACCAGGCACTGGGTGGCCAGCGCGTGCTCCACTTCCGACGTGCCGATGCCGAAGGCCAGCGCGCCGAAGGCGCCGTGGGTAGACGTGTGCGAGTCGCCGCAGACGATGGTCATGCCCGGTAGCGTGGCGCCCTGCTCCGGGCCCATGACGTGGACGATGCCCTGGCGCGCGTCGTTGAGGCCGAACAGCGTCACGCCGTAGTCGCGGCAATTGTTCTCCAGCGCCTGCACCTGTTCGCGCGAGATCGGGTCGCTGATGCCGGCGGCGCGGTCGGTGGTCGGCACGTTGTGGTCGGGCACCGCCAGGTTGGCGGCCACGCGCCACGGCTTGCGGCCAGCCAGGCGCAACCCGTCGAAGGCCTGCGGGCTGGTCACTTCGTGCACCAGGTGCCGGTCGACGTAAATCAGCGCCGCGCCGTCGCCGAGTTCGCGCACCACGTGCGCGTCCCAGATCTTGTCGTACAGGGTTTGGCCGCTCATGGGCGCATCCTAGGCGCCGGCCATCGATAACTCCAATGAATCATTTTCATAAGTTTGATTCCTGTTTGTTATGCTTGGCGCAATGGACGCCGACAGCCTCGCCGCCTTCCTCGAGATCGCCGACGCCGGCTCGTTCTCGGGCGCGGCCGGGCGGCTGCACGTCTCGCAGCCGGCCATCAGCAAGCGCATCGCCGGGCTGGAGGGCCGCCTCGGCGCGCGCCTGTTCGACCGCATCGGGCGACGCGTGATGTTGACCGAGGCGGGACGCACGCTGCTGCCCTACGCCCGCCGCGTACGCGAGGACCTCGAGGACGGCCGGCGCGCGCTGTCCCACCTGTCGCCGCGGGTGCAGGGCCGGCTTGCCATCGGCACCAGTCACCACATCGGGCTGCACCGCCTGCCCAAGGTGCTCAAGTCCTTCACCCACGCGCATCCCGACGTGGACCTCGACATCCAGTTCATGGACTCGGAAGTGGCCTGCGAGGCGGTGCTGGCCGGCAAGCTGGAGCTCGGCATCGTCACGCTGCCGGCCACGCCCCTGCCCGGCCTGGAGTCGCAGCGCATCTGGCCCGACCCGCTCGCCGTCGTGGTATCGCCGGAGCATGCGCTGGCGCGGCGCAAGCGCGTGTCGCTGGCCGAACTGGCGCGCCACCCCGCGGTGCTGCCGGACGAGGCCACCTACACCCACCGCATCATCAAGGCCGAACTGGCAAAGCACGGCGTCGAGCCGCGCGTGCGGCTGGCGACCAACTACCTGGAGACGCTCAAGATGCTGGTCGGCATCGGCCTGGGCTGGAGCGTGCTGCCGCGCTCGATGCTGGACGCCAGCGTGCGCGCCTTGACGATCCCCGGCTTCGCCCCGGCCCGCAGCCTGGGCGCCGTGTGGCACCGCAAGCGCACCCTGTCCGCCCCGGCCCGCCGGCTGCTCGACCACCTCGCACCCCGGTAAACTCCGCGCACGACAACCAACGGGGCCACCCCATGCCATACGTGCGCGCGTTCGTCGCTGGCTTCGTCTCCACACTGACCTTCCACCAGGCTGTCATCTGGCTGTTCGTCACGATGGGCGTCTTTGCCAGCACTCCCTGGAACCTCACGCCAGTGCCGCCGCTTGGGATTCCGTCGGTGCTGCAACTCGCCTTCTGGGGCGGCCTCTGGGGCCTTCCGATCTGGTACCTGATGCGTCATGCGACGGGTACAGCGTACTGGGTGCGGGCCCTCGTGTTCGGCGCGATTGGACCGACCACGGCGTTCCTCTTCTTCTTCTATCCGCTCAAGCACGACTGGGACTTCTCGTTGGCGTGGCAGCTGAAGCCCTGGATCGGCGGCCTGATCGTGAACGGCGTCTGGGGCCTGGGCTTCGCACTGCTCATGCGCGTGCTCAAGCGCGTCGGGGTCTGATTCAGCCCAGGCGCGGCTCGTCACGCAGCCAGCGCCACGCGATGGCCCAGCCGGCCAACGCGGAGAGCGCGGCGGCCACGAACACGGCCTCGGGCGAGAGGTGCTGCCAGATGTAGCCGCTGCCGAGGCTGCCGATCGAGCCGCCGACGCCGTACGCGGCTGCGTTGTAGAACGCCTGTCCCCGCCCCTGCATCGAGCCCGGGAAGTACTGTTGCACGTAGTAGACCGCCAGCGCGTGGTACGCCCCAAAGGTCAGCGCGTGCGAGACCTGCAGCAGCACCAGCAGCGGCAGCGAATCCACCAGCAGCGCCGTCAGCAGCCAGCGCGCGGCGGTGGCCGCCAGCACGATCAGCATCAGGCGGCGCGAGCCGAAGGCCGAGATCAGCCGGCCCATGACCAGGAACAACCCGATCTCGGCCAGCACGGCGAGCGCCCACAGGATGCCCGCGGTGCCGCGCGTGTAGTCGTGCCGCTCGAGGAACAGCGTGAAGAAGTTGTAGTACGGCGCGAACGACAGCTGCGACAGCAGGCAGGCCGCGAGCAGCGCCTGCACCCACGGGCGCTTCAGCACCTCGAGGATCGGCACCGACTCGTGGGGGGCGTACGCCGGCGCCGGCACTTCCGGGACCAACCAGGCCGAGACGCCCATCGCCGCGAACAAGGCCGCCACCAGCCACGGCAGCGGCAGGATGCCGGCCGCGTCGAGGATCGGGCCGAGGCCGAGCACCGCGACGACGAAGCCGACCGAGCCCCACAAGCGCACGCGGCTGTAGTCGCCGCCGTGCGGCGCGAGGTGGCTCAGCGCCACCACCTCGAATTGCGATAGCAGCGCGTGCCAGAAAATCGAGTACGCCATCATGAAAAACGCGATGCCGAAGATCGAGTCCGAGAACGGGATGCACAGGAACAGCGCCAGCGACACGATCACGGCCCAGCGGATCATGGCGATGCGCCGGCCGGTGGTGTCGGCCCACCAGCCCCACGCGATCGGCATGATCGAGCGCGTCAGGCCCATCACCGCGTAAGCCACGCCCATCTGCGTGGCGGAGAAGCCGCGCGCGTCGAGGTACGGCGACCAGTACGGCATGAACGCGCCGACCGTCGCGTAGTAGAAAAAATAAAAGCCCGACAGGCGGGCGTGCAGCGAGGGAGGCGTCACGGCGGCGCTACACGTCGTCTTCGCGCGCTTCCTTGTGCACGCGCGGCTTCCTCGCCGCCTTGCGGCCCGACGCGGAGGCCGCGATGCGCGGCGTCGGCGACTTGACGTCCCCGCACTGCGCCCGGTGGCGCAGCACATGGTCCATCAGCACCAGCGCGACCATGGCTTCGGCGATCGGCGTGGCGCGGATGCCCACGCACGGATCGTGTCGTCCCGTGGTGCGGATGTCACAGGCCTTGCCGTCGATGTCGATGGTCCGGCCAGGCGTGGTGATGCTGGAGGTCGGCTTGAGCGCGATCGAGCAGCGGAGGTCCTGGCCGGTGGAGATGCCGCCGGCGACGCCGCCGGAGTGGTTGGCGAGGAAGCCCTCGGGACTCAGTTCGTCGCGGTGCTGGCTGCCCTTCTGCTCGACCGCGGCGAAGCCGTCGCCGATCTCCACCGCCTTCACCGCGTTGATGCTCATCAGCGCGTAGGCCAGCTCGGCGTCGAGGCGGTCGTACACGGGCTCGCCGAGGCCCGGCGGCACGTTGCTGGCCTCGACACGTTGCTGGCCTCGACGTTGATGCGCGCGCCAATCGAGTCGCCCTCCTCGCGCGTGCGCGTGACCAGCCGCTCGAGCTCCGGCACGCGCGCCGGATCCGGGCTGAAGAACGGGTTCTGGCTGACCGCGTCCCAGCTCTTGAACTCCAGCTTGAGCGCGCCGATCTGGGCGAGGTAGCCGCGCACTTCGATGCCGAACTTTTCGCGCAGCCACTTCTTCGCGATCGCGCCGGCTGCGACCCGCACCGCGGTCTCGCGCGCGCTGGCGCGCCCGCCGCCGCGGGGGTCGCGGCGGCCGTACTTCTGGATGTAGGCGTAGTCGGCGTGGTTGGGGCGGAAGCTGTCCTTGATCTTCTCGTAGTCGCGCCCGCGCGCATCGACGTTGCGGATCAGGAGGCCGATCGGCGTGCCGGTGGTCTTGCCTTCGAACACGCCGGAGAGGATCTCCACCGTGTCGTCCTCGCGCCGCTGCGTGACGTAGCGCGACTGCCCGGGCTTGCGCCGGTCGAGCTCGACCTGGATGTCCGCCTCCTTCAGCGCCAGGCCCGGCGGGCAGCCGTCCACCACGCAGCCGATCGCGGGGCCGTGGCTCTCGCCGAAGCTCGTGACGCAGAACAGCGTTCCCAGCGTGTTACCCGACATGGTCTCCCTTCAACTGGCCTTCACGGCCCGTGCTGCCATTCGACGAGGTCGTCGCGCGAGATCACGAACACACCGTCGCCGCCACGCTCGAATTCCGGCCACACGACCGGGATCTTCGGAAAGCGCCGGTCGAATTCTGGGACAGAACCGCCGACTTCGCACACCAGCAGCCCGTCGTCCTCCAGGAACGCGGGCGCCTCCCTCAGGATGCGCGCGACGATGTCCATGCCGTCCTTGCCGGATTCGAGCGCCAGCTTCGGCTCGTGGTGGTACTCCCTGGGCATGCCTTTCCAGCGCGCCGTCGGCACGTACGGCGGGTTGCTGACGATCAGGCCGTACTTGCGGCCCCTGAGCGCCTTGAACAGGTCGGAACGGACCGCCTCCACGCGCCCGTCGAGCGCATGGCGGGCGATGTTGCGCCGGAGCACTTTCATGGCGCCGGCGTCGAGTTCGGCCGCGTCCACCGCCGCTTCGGGGAACGCCATGGCGCACGCCACCGCGATGCAGCCGCTGCCGGCGCACAGGTCGAGGATGCGGCGCGGCTCCGCGCGCAGCCAGGGGCGAAAGTGCCCCTCGATCATCTCGGCGATCGGCGAGCGCGGAATCAGCACGCGCTCGTCCACCTCGAAGGGCAGGCCCGCGAACCAGGCCTCGCCCGTCAGGTAGGCGGCCGGCTTGCGGGTGCGCGTCCGCGCCCGCAGCAGCGCGATCACTTTCCTGAGCTCGGCATCGGTCAACCGTGCGTCGTAGTACTGCGGCGGCAGTTCGTGCGGCAGCTTGAGCGCCCAGGTGACCAGGTGGAAGGCCTCGTCGAGCGCGTTGTCGGTGCCGTGGCCGAAATGCAGCTTGGCGCGCCCGAATTCGCTCGCTCCCCAGCGCACCAGGTCGCGGATCGTGCGCAGGGCCCTCGCGCCCGCCGGGCGCGTCGATGCACGTTCTCGCATTGGAATGAAGGACTTACAGAGGGAGGCGCGGTTCGCTAGTATGCGGGCCCCAGCCGCCGAGCCGCAAACCGCTGATGCCGTCGAAGTCCGCCCCAACACTCGCGCTGGTCGCCGCGGCCCTGGCTGCCGCCGCGCTCGGCGTGTTCGCCGCGTACACGCTGCAGGCTCGGCGCACCCTGCCCCAGCCTGCGTCCGGCACGCTGCTGTCCGAACCGCGGCCGCTCGCCGCCTTCACGCTGGTGGACCAGGATGGCAAGGACTTCACCAACGCCAGCCTCCAGGGCCACTGGACGCTGCTGTTCAGCGGCTTCACCCGCTGCCCCGACGTCTGCCCGACCACGCTGGCGCTGATGAAGCAGCTGCGCCAGCACCCGGCCCTGGGCGGCCACCCGCTCGAGTACCTGTTCCTGTCGGTCGACCCGGAGCGCGACACGCCGGCGCAGCTCAAGGCGTACGTGGACTATTTCGGCGGGCACATCCGCGGCGTCAGCGGCCCGCGCGAGCAGCTCGACGCCGTGTGCGCCGGCCTGGGCCTGGTCTACCTGAAGAATCCGGGCGCGAGCGCCGCCGACTACACGATGGACCACAGCACCGCGCTCGTGCTGCTGGACGACCGCGGCCGCGTGGCCGGCTATTTCCAGCCGCCGCACAAGCTGGATACACTCGCCGCCGACCTGGCCGGGATCGTGGCTTCGGGGACATGAGGACAACCATGCTGATCGCCGCGGTGCTCGCGAGCACCGGCGCCGCCGCGTGCCCGGGCCTCGCCGTCGAGCAGGCCTGGATCCGCGAAGCACCGCCCGGCGCGATGTCGGTCGCCTACGCCAGGCTCACCAACCGCGGCAAGGGTGCGCTGGTGCTGGACGGCGCGCGCAGCGCCGACTTCGGCGGCGCCGGCCTGCACCGCACGATCGTGGACGACGGCGTCGCGCGCATGCGCGAGGGCACGCTGGCCATCGCCCCCGGCGCCAGCGCGCTGCTCGAGCCCGGCGGCTGGCACCTGATGCTGTTCGATCCCGCACGGCCGCTGAAGGCCGGCGACACCGTCATCCTGGCACTGACCTGCGGCACCGGCGCCCGCGAGTTCCCATTTCCCGTGAAGGCCTCCGAATGACCCAGGCAGAGAAGTTCCGCGCGTTCCTCGATCGCGGCTACGTCTTCTTCCACTCGCTGCTGCCCACGAACTTCCTGTCGTGGCTGATGTTCCACATCGCGCAGATCCGCAACAGCGCCTTCAAGAACGCCTTCATCGGGGTCTTCGTGAAGTTGTACAAGGTGGACCTGTCCGACGCGGAATTCGAGATCGTCAAGAGCTACCCGGACTTCAGCTCGTTCTTCACGCGCGCGCTCAAGCCCAACGCGCGCCCGATCGATCCGGACCCGGCCGCGCTGGTGTCGCCGGTGGACGGCCGCATCAGCGCGCTCGCGCCGATCAAGGACGGCCAGATGATCCAGGCCAAGGGGCGCCTGTACACGGTCAGCGAACTGCTGGGCGGCTCCAAGACCGCGGCATTCTTCAACAAGGGCTCGTTCTGCACGATCTACCTCGCCCCGCACAACTACCACCGCATCCACATGCCGGCCAGCGGCAAGCTGCGCGAGTGGGGCTACGTTCCGGGCCGCCTGTTCAGCGTCAGCGAGCGCGCGGTGCGCACCATCCCGCGGCTGTTCGCGCGCAACGAACGCGTGTTCTCGATCTTCGAGACGGACTATGGCCCGCTGGCCGTGGTCATGGTCGGCGCGCTGTTCGTCGGCAGCATCGAGACCGCCTGGAACGGCCGCGTCACGCCGCCGCACGGTCACGAGGCCGGCGGCTATACGCCGATGTCGCCGGTGGTGCTGATGCGCGGGCGCGAGATGGGCCGTTTCAACATGGGCTCGACCGTGATCCTGCTGGCGCCACCCGGCATGGTGGCGTGGCGCCCGCACCTGGCGCAGAACAAGGACGTGCGCATGGGCCTTGCGCTCGGCACGCTCGCGAAGATCCGCTGAGCGAACGGCGCCGGGCGAACTTTCCGCGGCGATCGCGGTCCACCGCGTCTGAACGCCGGCTGAATCCGCCGGTTGCCGTGAAGCGCTAGACTTCCATCCCGTTCCGAGCGGTCCCTCCGTGTCGCGCCTCCCGACGTTTTTCCTCCCCGTTCTCGCCCTGGCCGGCGCCATGAGCGCCGCCGCCGAGCCCCCGGCCGTGGACCTGCCGCGCATCGGCGAGCCCGCCGACATGGCGCTGTCGCCGGCCGAGGAGAAAAAGATCGGCGCGCGCGTCACCGCGCAACTGTATGCGCATGACTACATCCTCGAGGACCCCGAAGTCAGCGAGTACGTCTCGGCGTTGACCTGGCGCCTGGTGGCGGCGGCCGAGGCCGAGCCGCCCAAGCTCACCGTGTTCGTGATCCGCGACCCGCGCATCAACGCCTTCGCCCTGCCCGGCGGCTACCTCGGCGTCAACGCGGGCCTGCTGACCTCGGTGCGCAGCGAAAGCGAGCTGGCCGGCGTCATGGCGCACGAGCTGGCCCACGTCACGCAGCGCCACATCGCGCGCACGATCGAGGGCACGCAAAGCAGCAACCTCGCCACCTGGGCGGCGGTGCTCGCCGCGATCATCGCCGCCTCGGCCAACCCCGAGATCGTCATCGCCGCCCTGTCGCTCGGCCAGGCCACCACCTACCAGCGCGAAGTGAACTTCACGCGCGCCCACGAGCTGGAGGCCGACCGCATCGGCATCCGCACCATGTCCCGGGCGCATTTCGACGCGGATGCGGTGGCGACGTTCTTCGTGCGGCTCGAGCAGCAGAGCCGCCTGTACGGCAACCAGGTACCCGAGTTCCTGCGCACGCATCCGGTGAATACGACGCGCATCAGCGAGGCGCGCATGCGCGCGGCCTCCATGCCGAAGACGCGCGTCGTCGACCCGCTCGAGTTCGCACTGATGCAGGCGCGCGCGCGCGTGCTGAGCAGCCAGCGTGCGAGCGAGGCCGCCGATTACTTCAAGGGCCAGCTCAAGGCGCGACCCGACTCGGTCGCCGACCAGTACGGCCTGGCGCTGTGCCAGCTGCGGCTCGGGGAGCCTGCGAACGCGGCCGCGTCGCTGAAGCAGCCGCTCGAGGCCCATCCGCGCCAGCCGAACCTGGCGATGCTGCAGGGGCGCATCCAGCTGGCGCAGGGCGACAATGCCGCGGCGCTGGCGACGCTGTCGCGCAACCTCGAGCATTTCCCGCGCTACGCGCCGTCGATCCTCGAGTACGCCGACACGTTGATCGCGTCCGGCAAGCCCGACGACGCGCGGCAGGTGCTGCTGTCGCACGAGCAGGCCCTGGGCGCGCGCATGGATACGCACCGGCTGCTGGCGTTCGCGGCGCGCGACGCGGGCCACATGATCGAGGCCCAGTACCAGATGGCCAACTACCTGTTCCAGCGCGGCGACGGCCCCGGCGCGGTCGCGCAACTCGACGCGGCGCTGCGGCTGTCGTCACTGTCCTCGCAGGAGCGCTCGAAGCTGCGCGCGCGGCGCGCCGAGATCGCCGAGGCCTCGCGCGAGCAACTGCAGAACCGCCCGCGCCAGGAAGAACCCTACTAGGGCCTCAGGCTTTCTTCGCCGCCAGTTCGTCGAGCGGCGCCACCGTCGTCCATTGTTTGCAGCTCGGGCACTGCCAGAACAGCAGTGTCGGCGTGAAGCCGCAGTGCACGCACTGGTACGTCGGCCGTCGCTCCATCACCTTGACCATGGCCTTGCGCATGCCGTCGATCAGCGGCGCGGCATCGCCCGCGCGCGCACCCGCCGATTGCAGCAGCAGGTCGAGGCCGCGCCACTGGGGCTGCTGCTGCAGGCGCTCCACCAGGTAGGAACTCGGATCGAGGTTCTCGGCGCGCATCAGCTGGGCGCGCGCCAGCACCACGGCCGGGGCGCGCCACATCTCTTCGGCTTCCTCGAGGAAGGCGGCGTAGCCGGCGCGGTCGCCGAGCGCCACGTAACAGCGGTGCAGCGGCTCCAACACCTCGCCGATGAAGCGCGGGTCCTGCTCCGGCACGCGCCGGTACGACTTCACCGCCGGCCCCAGGTCGCCGGCGGCCTCGTGCAGCGCGCCCTGCAGCAGGCTCGCGCGCACGCACTCCGCATGCTCCGACAGCGCGCGGCCCGCCAGCCGCAGCGCCTCGGGCAGGTCCTTCCTCCCGCGCGCCGCTTCGGACATCTCGCAGTAGTACTGCCCGATCAGCGGTCGCAGGCTGCCGCTCTTGACCGCCTCGAGCTGGCGCGCGGCTTCGAGCGCCTGGCGCCAGTCGCGCACCTGCTCGTACAGCGCCAGCAGGTTCTCCAGCGAGGGCTGCAAGAACATGCCCTGCGCCACCAGCTCCTTGAACAACGTTTCGGCGCGGTCGACGACGCCGGCCTTGAGGAAATCCTGGGCCAGCTCGAAGCGCACCTGGT
Source organism: Gammaproteobacteria bacterium (assembly GCA_031396825.1). Classification (GTDB taxonomy): domain Bacteria; phylum Pseudomonadota; class Gammaproteobacteria; order Nevskiales; family Nevskiaceae; genus JACPFV01. Next base: position 10,960 of record JANNLM010000237.1, read on the forward strand.
TGCGGAGCAGCGGATTGAGGTTGGGCCGCGTCAGCAGGTTCTCGTGGATGCGCAGCGCGCGATCCACCTCGCCGCGGTTGCGGAACAGCCCGCCGAGGGTGAGGTGCAACTCGATGGTCTCGTCGTCGACCTCGACCGCCTTCACGAACGCGGCGATGGCCTGGTCGGGATCCTGGTTCACCAGGTGCGTGAGCCCGGTCAGGTACTCGGGGTTACCGCGCGTCTGCTGCTCGTGCGGGCGCGGCCAGCGCCGCGCGAGGTACCAGCCGAGCGCGGCGCCGAGCGGCAGCATCAGCCAGGCCAGCGCGAGGCTGTCAGGCATTCTTGACCGTCGTGGGAGGCGCCGCGGCGCCGGCCTGCGCCAGCGGCAGCTCGCGCAGGCTCTTGAGCTCGCCCTCGAGCTCGCGGATCTGGCGCTGGTGGCGGCGGCTCTCACGGCTCAGCACGAACAGGCGCGCCAGGTTCAGCAGCCACATCACCAGGGCGCCCAGCAGGAACGCCCCGATCAGCAGCGCGATCAGCGGCAACTCGACCTGCCCGGCCAGGTAATGGAAGGTGGCGGTGGAGAGGTTGTAGTAGCTGATCGCGGCGCCGAGGCAGAAGGCGACGATGCCGAGTACGAACGCGACGACACGGCCCATGGCGGGCCTAGCCCTGACGGCGTTCGTTCACCCGTTCGCGCATTTCCTTGCCGGGCTTGAAATGCGGGACGTACTTGGCCGGAATTTCGACGGAATCGCCGGTCTTGGGGTTGCGCCCGACGCGACTCGGGCGGTAGTGCAGCGAGAAGCTGCCGAAGCCGCGGATCTCGACGCGGTCGCGCTTGGCCAGGGCGTCCGAGATCTGATCGAGGACGAGCTTGACCGCCAGCTCCACATCCTTGTGCATCAGATGGGTCTGCTTGAGGGCCAGCCGTTCAATCAGTTCCGACTTGGTCATGCGGGGCTGCGTGGGGTTGTGCTTGTAGGTGACTGACGATAAAGGAAAAAAAAGATGGCTGCAAGTCTATGCCATTGATAAGCAAGGAAACCCGCCAAATCCCCTTCCCGGACCCCCAAAAACAAAGGGGCCCGACGAGGGCCCCTTCATTTTCAACAGGATGGGACGCCGCGGCCGGCCAAAAAATGCCGGCCGTTCCGGCCCCGCCGTTCAGAACACTTACTCGCCCATCTTCTCCTTGAGGATATCGCCCAGGCTGGTACGGCCGGCGCTGGCCGTGCTGCCCTTGTACTCCTCGACCGCCTCATGCTCTTCCTGGATCTCCTTGGCCTTCACGGACAGCGAGAC
>JANNLM010000277.1:0-9191 GCA_031396825.1 Gammaproteobacteria bacterium
GATCGCCAGCAGCACGGTCCAGCTCTTGAGCAGGCCGCGCTTCTCGGTGACCGCCAGCGAGTGGATCAGCGCCGTGCCGACCAGCCAGGGCATGAACGAGGCGTTCTCGACCGGGTCCCAGAACCACCAGCCGCCCCAGCCGAGCTCGTGATACGCCCACCACGAACCGAGCGTGACGCCGAGCGTCAGGAACGCCCATGCGGCCGTGGTCCACGGCCGCGTCCAGCGCGCCCACGCCGTATCGAGCCGGCCGGAGAGCAGCGCGCTGATGGCGAAGGCGAAGGCGACGGAGAAACCGACGTAGCCCATGTACAGCATCGGCGGATGGATGATGAGGCCCGGGTCCTGCAGCAGCGGATTGAGGTCGCGGCCCTCGGCCGGCACCGGGAAGTGGCGCGCGAACGGATTGGACGTCGCCAGCATGAACAGCAGGAAGCCCGAGCTGATCGCGCCGAGCACGGCGAGCACCAGCGCGGTGACGTTCGCCGGCAGGTTGCGGTTGAAGATGCTGACCGCCAGCGTCCAGCCCGCCAGCATCAGCACCCACAGCAGCAGCGAGCCCTCGTGCGCGCCCCAGACCGCGGACAGCCGGTACATCAGCGGCAGGTCCGAGTGGCTGTTGGCTGCGACATAAATGACCGAGAAATCGCTGTTGGCGAATGAAAGGCTCAGGCACACGTAGGCCAGCAGCACCAGCGCGAACTGCGTCATCGCGCCCGAGCGCGCCGCCGCCACCGCGCGCGCATCGCCGCGGCGCAGGCCGTAGAGCGGCAGCACGAACTGCAGCACCGCGACGCCGAGCGCGAGGATCAGGGCGATGTGGCCCAGTTCGGCGATCATGATTTGACCGGGGACGTGGCCGGCTCCGTCACCGGCTTGAAGGGCGCGCAGGCATGACCGGCCGGCGTCTGCATGGACTTGGCGACCTGCGGCGGCATGTAGTTCTCGTCGTGCTTGGCCAGCACCTCGCTGGCGACAAACACCCGATCGGCATTGAGCTCGCCGTTGGCCACGATGCCCTGCCCTTCACGAAACAGGTCCGGCAGCAGGCCTTCGTAGCGCACCGCGACGCGGTGCGTGCAATCCGCCAGCATGAATTCGACCAGCATCCCTTCCCCGCGCTTGACGCTACCCTGCTCGACCATGCCACCGAGGCGCATCGTCGTGCCCGGCGCGACGGTGGCGGCGACGAGGTCGGTCGGCGTGTAGAACGCCATCAGGTTCTTGCGGAACGCCGTCAGCGTCAGCGCGGCGGCCAGGGCGATGCCGACCGCCAGCACGCCGACGCCGAACATGCGCTGCTGGCGGCGGGTCACGACGCCTCGCCCTGCCCTGCGTGCAACTCGCGGCGCAGCGCGCGCCGGCGCAGCAACGGCACGGCAAGATTCCAGGCGAACACTGCCGCGGCCGCGGCGTAGCTGCCCCAGACGTAGACGGCGTAGCCGCCCATGTTCAGGAAGTCGCTCATGCGATCGCCTCCTTGACCCACGGGTTGCCGCGCTCGCGCCACAGCAGCTCGTTCTGCACGCGCTGCAGCAGCACCCCGGCGAAGAACGTGGTGAAGCCGAGCGCGGCCGACAGCAGCGGCCACAGCATCGACACGTGGATCGAAGGCTTGTCGAACTTGGTGATGGTCGGGCCCTGGTGCAGCGTGTTCCACCACTCGACCGAGTAATGCACGATCGGCACGTTGACGAAGCCGACCACGGCGAGCAGCGCGCAGGCCCGCGCGGCGGCGCGCGGGTCGGTGATGGCCTGTTGCAGGCCGGAGATGCCTACATAAAGGAACAGCAGGATCAGCTCGGACACCAGGCGCGGGTCGCTCCAGGTCCAGAAGGTGCCCCACATCGGCTTGCCCCACAGCATGCCGCTGACCAGCGCCAGCGCGGTGAAACTCGCGCCGACCGGCGCGCACGAGGTCAGCACGCATTCGGCCAGCTTGATGCGCCAGACCAGCGCGATGACGGCAGCGCCGGCCATGACCGTATAGATGAACAGCGACATCCACGCGGCCGGCACGTGGACGTAGATGATGCGGAAGCCCTCGCCCTGCTGGTAGTCGGCCGGCGCCAGCGCCAGGCCGCCGACCAGGCCGTAGCCGAGCAGCGCCGCCGACGCCCCCCACAGCCACGGCTGCAGGCGGCCGGCGAAGGCGTAGAAGGCTGGCGGCGAAGCCAGCCGGTGCATCCAGTTCGGGATCCAGGTCATGGGACTCAGTCGAGGGCGTTCTTGAGCGCCGCTGCTGCCGCTAGCGGCACGCCGCACACGCACAGCACCAGTATCGCGCCGAGAAAGTATAAAGGAGCGCCGGCCGGCGCTCCGCCTTCGGCGGCGCGCACCGCGCCGGCGCCGAAGATGACCACCGGGCAGACCAGCGGCAGCACCAGCACCGGCAGCAGCACGCCGGTGCGCGGCAGGCCGACCACCAGGGCCGAGGCGAAGCCGGCCAGCAGCACCAGCGCCGGCAGCCCGAGTCCCAGGCTCAGCACCAGCACGCCGGTCAGCTCCGCGCCCATGCCGAAGGCGATGCCCAGCACCGGGGCCAGCAGCGTCAACGGCAGGCCGATGACGAGCCATTGGGCCAGCAGCTTGCCGGCGACCAGCAGGCTGACCGGCTGCGGGCTTACGAAAAACTGCTCGAGCGTGCCGTCGTCGTAATCGCCGCGGAACAGCCGCTCGAGCGACAGCAGCGCGGCCAGCAGCGCGCCCACCCACAGGATCGACGGCCCGGCGACCTTGAGCCACGGCGCGTTCGGCGAGGCGCCGAGCGCGAACAGCGTCGCCACCACCGCATAGAACACCAGCGGCAGCGCCCACTCGGCGCGCCGGCGCGCGGCGAGCCGCAGCTCGCGCGCCATCACGGCGAGGAAGGCTTCCATCAGGAAAGGTGCAACGCGCGCAAGCCCGGCAGCTGCGCCGGCAGCGCCTGGTGGCTGGTGATCACCGCCGCGCCACCCTGCTGCTGATGTCCCTGCAGCAGGGCGAGCCAGTACTGGATGCCGGCGTCGTCGAGGCCGGACAGCGGCTCGTCGAGGAACCACACGCCGCGGCGCGCCACGGCCAGGCGCGCCAGCGCCGCGCGGCGCTTCTGCCCCGCCGACAGCTGGCGGCACGGCTGGTCGGCGACGCGCGCGAGGTCGAAACCCCGCAGCGCGCCGCGGATGCCGTCGGCCGGCGCGCCCTGCAAGGCGCACCAGAAACGCAGGTTCTCGTACGGCGTCAGCGCCGGATGGAGGGCGTTGCGATGGCCGATCCAGTGGCAGGCCTGCGGCTCGAACGCACGCGTCACCTCGCCCTGCTCGGCGTCGCGCAGCCCGCAAAGGACCTCCAGCAGCGACGTCTTGCCGACGCCGTTGGCGCCGCGGATGTGCAGGATCTCGCCGGCACCCACGGTGCCGGCGAGATCCCGCAGCAACACGTGGTCGCCGCGGCCGATCGCCAGGTTCTGGAAGCTGAGGAGCGCCGTCATCCGGCGCGAAGCTTACAGTGAGAACAACAAACGATGGTGCCCGAGGCTGGACTCGAACCAGCACGGCCTTGCGGCCAAGGGATTTTCTTACCTCTATGGCTTTCGCCACCCTCGCGCGAACGCGAGGTTCGGGGTCTGGACTTTACCTTTGCCGTGTCACCGTTACCGGTGATTTAGGCAGCGCCTGTCAAGTCTCTACACTTTCCTTCGACCGTCGAAGGCTTAGCTCGGTATTGGCACCGGGCATCCCCGGAAAGCGTTCACCGAATTTAAGCGCATTCAGACTAGAAGTTTCCTGTCTAGCTGCTCAACCTCCTGCGCAAGTCCCTTGCGTCTACCAGTTTCGCCACCCGGGCATGGGTCGCACCTGAATAGTAGCCGTTGGCCTAGTACTTCACCCAGTCGTCGCGCAGCATCGCGCTGCGGATGCCGGCTGCCACGTCGGCGAAGTGCGGATCGGCGAGGACCTGGGCGGGAACCACCACCGCGCGCACGGCGGTTTCGGCCACCACGTCGGCGCTGCGCTTCGACCCGAGCACGACGGCCGCCTCGCCGACGACGGCTCCAACCTGGTCGAGCCGCGCGATGAAGCCGGACTTTGACTGGACCACCAGCGCACCTTCGATCAGGACGTAGACCTCCGGGGTCGCCGCCTCGCCTTCGCGCACCAGCATCTCGCCGGCGTCGAGCTCGAGCATCGCGCTGGCGCGCACGACCGCGGCGATGACGTCCTGCGCGATTCCGGCCAGCGGACCGCGCTCGCTCAGGGGCGCACTGATGCTCGCAACCAGCGCGTCGTCGTGCAGCCAGGCAATGTCAGTGCGCTTCATGGGCGGATGTGGAGGCTCGGGCCGGAATTGAACCGACGTACGGGGATTTGCAGTCCCCTGCATAACCACTCTGCCACCGAGCCGCTGAAACCAAAAGACCTCGCTGCTAACGAGGTCCTTGGGGGAAACTGGAGCGGGAAACGAGGCTCGAACTCGCGACCTCAACCTTGGCAAGGTTGCGCTCTACCAACTGAGCTACTCCCGCGTGGGGCGGTATTGTAAGGCCGGTCCTCACCCTGTCAACCCGACTCCTTCATCATCGGCCAGGCCGCCAGCAGGTACTGGATCATCGAGTAAAGCGTCAGCACGGAGGCGACGAACAACAGGGCGAAGCCGACCTCGTACCACGGCAGGATCGGCCAGTTGGCCTCCCAGATCATCATGCCGATGGCGGTCATCTGGAAGCCGGTCTTGAACTTTGCCAACAGGCTGACGCCGACGCTGGTGCGTTGGCCGAGCTCGGCCATCCACTCGCGCAGCGCCGAAACCGCGATCTCGCGGCCGATGATGACCGCCACCATGGCCGCCAGCAGGCCATTCATCAGTTCGTTCATCGGCGGCGCAGCATGCAGCAGGGAGATCAGGCAGACCGCCACCATCAGCTTGTCGGCTACCGGGTCGAGGAAGGCGCCGAACTTGCTGGTCTGATTCCACTTGCGGGCCAGGTAGCCGTCGAGCCAGTCCGTGAGCGCCGCGGCGGAATACAGCACGCAGGCCCATTGCCGCGCGTACGGCACTGGCAGGTAGAACAGCGCCAGCACCGCGGGGATCGCGGCGACGCGGCCCAGCGTGAGCCACAGCGGCAGGTTCAGGCGCATGCGGACAGTCTACTAACGAAAGTGCGCGTAGATGCGCTCCGCCAGCGGCCGGCTGATGCCGGGCACGCGGGCCAGGTCGTCCACGCCGGCGCGCCTGACCTGCGCCAGGCCGCCCAACTGCTTGAGCAAGGTGCGGCGCTTGACCGGTCCGAGGCCCTCGATCGCCTCCAGCGCCGAGGTCACCCGCGCCTTGTCGCGGCGGCCGCGGTGGCCGGTGATGGCGAAGCGGTGCGCCTCGTCGCGCAGGCGCTGGATCAGGTGCAGGCCGGGCGAATCCGGCGGCAACACGATGGGCGTGGGCTGCTCCGGCACATGCAGTTGCTCCAGCCCCGGCCGCCGTCCGGCGCCCTTGGCCACGGCCACGACGCGCAGCGCCTGCAGGCCGTGCTCCTGCAGGGCTTCCAGCGCCGCGCCGAGCTGGCCCGCGCCGCCGTCGATGAACAGCACGTCCGGGGCAGGCACTTCGCCGCTCTTCACGCGCGCGAAGCGCCGGCCGACAGCCTGGCGAATGCTGCCGGTGTCGTCGCCGGGCGCCAGGCCCTCGATGTTGAAGCGCCGGTAGGCCGCCTTGAGCGGGCCCTCGGGTCCGAACACCACGCACGAGGCGACCGTGCTCTCGCCCATGGTGTGGCTGATGTCGAAGCACTCCATGCGCTGCGGCGGCTCGTCGAGGCCGAGCACGCGCTGCAGGTCCGCCAGGCGCGCCTGCATCGAGGCATTGGCCGCGCGGTGCGTCGACAGGCCCTGCTCCGCCGTGAGCCGCGCCATCTCCAGCAGCCGGTGGCGGCCGCCGCGCTGCGGCGTGGCGATGCGCACCTTCCTGCCGGCGTGCTGCGACAGGCTGGCCTCGAGCCAGTCACCGTCGTCCGGGGGCTGCGGCACGAGGATCTCGGCCGGCGCCTTGCGCTCGAGGTAGTACTGGCCGAGGAATTCGCCGAGCAGCGCGCCGGGCTCGATCTCCGGCGGATGCTGGGGGAAAAAGCTGCGATGGCCGAGGTTGCGGCCATCGCGGATGCTGAGCACGGTGACGCAGCTGCCGGAGACGTGCAGCGCCACGGCGATGGCGTCGGCGTCGCGCACGTCCGGTACCAGGCGCCGGTCGGCCTGCAGGCGGCGCAGCGCCGCGACCTGGTCGCGCACGCGCGCGGCCAGCTCGTAGTCCTGCGTGGTCGAGGCCTTTTCCATCGCCGCCGTCAGCTCGGCTGCCAGTTCCTCGCCCTTGCCGTCGAGCAGGCGCACGGCGTTGGCCACGTCGCGCGCATAGGCCTCGGTCGTGATCTTCGCCACGCACGGCGCCGAGCAGCGCCCGATCTGGTGCTGCAGGCACGGCCGCGTGCGGTGAGAAAAGAAAGCGTCAGAACAGGGGCGCAGCAGAAATAGTTTTTGCAGCGACAGCAGGGTCTCGCGCACGGCCACCGCGCTCGGGTACGGCCCGAAATACCGATGCCGGGGCAGCTTGGCGCCGCGGTGGAAAGTAATTCTTGGATAAGGATGGTCGGCCGTGATGGCGAGATATGGGTAGCTCTTGTCGTCGCGCAGGCTGACGTTGTAGCGCGGCGCGTACTGCTTGATCAGGTTCGCCTCGAGGACCAGCGCCTCGTCCTCGGTATGCGTCACCGTCACGTCGATGCGGCGGATCTGCGCCACCATCGCCTCGATGCGCGGCGAACCGCTCGCGCGCAGGAAGTACGTGGCGACGCGTTTCTTGAGGTTCTTGGCCTTGCCGACGTAGAGCAGCTCGTCGTCGCCGCCGAGCATGCGATAGACGCCCGGCTGCGTGGTCAGCTGCTGGATGTAACTGCGGGAGTCGAACGTCACGGAGTGGCCCCTCACCCGCGCGCTTCGCGCGCGGCCTCTCCCCGCAAGCGGGGAGAGGCAAGAGTCATTTGATGGGCACGAAGATGTTGGTGACGAGCTCGGCCACCGGCGTGCTGCCCGGGTCGCTGACGTACTGCTCCCACATCGGGCCGTCCTGGGTCAGGCCGGCGGCCGCCAGGTACACGCGCACCTGCTCGCGCGCGGCGGCCAGGCCGCGGTAGTCGCCGCGGTACACGGCCTTGACCACGCGGCCCTCGAACATGCTGCCGGTGCGGATCGGCGCCGCCGGCTGCGTGTCGATGCGCTCGACCGGAATGCCGGCGTCGAGGCTCAGCGCGCCGTCGCGCTCGCCGTAATGGATCGCGATCGGCGGCGCCACCTGCTTCAGCCCGTTGGCGCTGATGTAGCCGGACAGCCGCCCATAGGCGACGCCGAGCGCCACGCCGATGGCGTTGCTGTCGTTGGCGCTGCGCGCGGACAGCAGCACCAGCGGCCCCGCGGCACTGGCGGTGGTCTCGAACTGCAGTCCGGAGAAATCCGCGCGCGGCAGCGACTCGACGAAGGCCTTCAGCCGGCCGAGCCCCTTCTCGTAGTCCGGGCCGAGCATCGAGTCCGACAGCAGGCCGAAATACCGGCCCATCACGCTCGAGCCGTAGTCGGCGTCGAAGCCCCAGGTGACCCGGGTGCCGGCGCCTTCGGGCGCCAGCGTGTAGGTCGCGAGGAAGTCGCCCGGAAAGTCGCCGAAGGTCAGCCGCAGCCTGATCAGCGAGTGCGGCGTGCTCTCCAGGATTTCCTGGCTGCCCGTGCCCACCTCGGCATTGCCCGACCAGCTCATCTTCGAGCCGACACCGGCCTCGGGGCCCTCGAGCGTGGTGGTGGCGTTCGGATCGATGTCGGCCCACGGCGACCAGCGGCTGAACTGGCGGAAACCGTTGAGCACGGTGAACACCATCACCGGCGGCGCCTCGATCACGATCGAGCGCTCGACGTGCGCGGTCTTGGGCAGCACCAGCCCGACGGCGAACAGGACGGCGATCAACGCCACGATGGCAAGTGCAAATTTCTTGAGGATATTCATATTGATAAATGACATTCCTAAAGTGTTTTCAGGCGCACGCGCGCCCCGGAACCGGCTGTTCCGGAGCGTAGCAGAGGGAGCGCCGCGCGGACTAGAAGTTCGAGGCGCTCAGCACGATGTCGGCGTGCTTCCAGGCCGCCTGGAACTGCGCGTCCACCTCGGCCGTGGGTTTGCCCTGCGCCTTCAGGCTGCGCGACAGGCCGTGCAGCGACCAGCCGTTGGCCAGGTTGCGCGCCAGGTCCTCGCGATAGACCCGCTCGGCCGCCTCGAATTTCTTGGCTTTCATCAGCACGGCGCCCAGCGTCTGGCGCGTCGGCCGGTACCACAGCGGCGGCTCGAAATACGCATTGGCGTCCTCGAGCATCACGGCCCGCTCGAGCGCCGTGATCGCCGCCCGGTAGTCCTCGCGCGCCGCAGCGAGTTCACCCGCGAGCACCCGCTCGGCCACTTTCAGCGTGCGTGCCAGCGAGTGCTGCGGGCCGACGAAGTATTTCTCGAAGCGCGGATCGGCCGCGGCGCCGGCCAGCGCGTCGAGGTGGTCCTGCGCCCCGCCAAGATGGCCTTTGCGCACGCGCGCCATGCCCTGGCCGAAGTGCCAGATGGCGAGCGCATACGGCAGGTCGTCGGACGGCTTCGGCGACGCCAGCAGCGCGTCCCAGCGCCCGAACTGCACTTGCGCCTTGATCGGCGTGGCCCAGAAGTCCTGCAGGAACTCGAATCCCGGTTGCTTGACCAGGTCCGGGTAGTTCGCGCGCCGGCGCGTTTCCTCGGCGGCGGCCAGCGCCTTGGCGCTCGCCCCTTCCATCGACGCGGCCCACCACAGGAAATGATGGTTGTGCGGGATGTAGCCGAGCGGATACGTGCCCGGCGCGGGCCGGCACGCAGCCAGGTAGATGTCGTCGGCCGTGATGGCCTTCTCGTTGACCACGACGGCGTCGTGATACCGGCCCACGCGCGTGTAGATGTGCGCCGGCTAGTGCACCAGATGGCCCGACCCGGGCACCAATGCGCGCAGGCGATCCGCCGCGGCGGCGCCTCGGCCCGGGTTGGTCGAGGCTTCCACCGCGTGGATGTACAGGTGCAGCGCGCCGGGATGGTTGGCGTTGCTCTTGAGGACCGACTCGAGCGTCGCCACGAACTCGAGCGTGCGCCCCATCGGCCGGGCCGCCGCGTCGTAG
>JANNLM010000311.1:0-3430 GCA_031396825.1 Gammaproteobacteria bacterium
GCGCCTGCTGCACGCGCAGAGCTACGTTGCGACCGGTCTCGCGCTGGTCGGCGACGCCGCGCACGTGATCCATCCGATGGCCGGGCAGGGGCTCAATCTCGGCCTTGCCGATGTGGAGGCGCTCGTCGCCGTGCTGGTCGAAGCGCGCAAGCAGAAGAAATCACTCGGCGCGCTGCGCGTGTTGCAGCGCTACGAGCGCCAGCGCAAGGCCGGGAACGTCGAAGCGCTCGCCCTGGTGGACGGCCTGCATCGTTTGTTCAGGCTGCGCGCGCCGGAGCTCGGCGGCCTGCGGGAGCTGGGGTTGTCGCTCGTCGGCCGCGCCGGGATGGTCAAAACGGCGCTGGCGAAGCGGGCGATGGGGATCGGCTAGTCCGGATCCCGCCGGGCCAGCACCCAGTTGGCCTTGTTGCTGAAGGACTTCATGTATTCCATGACGTCCAGGCTCTTGGGGTCGGTCTTGTCGGTGAACTTGTAGCCGCGTGACTGCCAGCGTTGCTCGGCGTCCGGCAGTTCTTCGTCGGTACATTCCTTGACGGCAATCTTCATGTCAGGGCCCCCATCCCGGGCATTCTACGCACCGGGTACGGCGGCCTGCAGGATCGCCCGACCCTAGGTACACTTCGCCGCTTTTTTCCGGAGGGTATGGGTCAATGAGTGGTGCGTCTGCAACGCTGCGCGTAGCGATATCCGTCTGCACTTCTATCCTGCTGGCCGCTTGCGGCGGCGGGGGAGGCGGCTCGACCTCCATCACCGCGCAGCCCGCATCGCTTTCGTTCACGGCGAGCCCGCAGTCCGGCCCCATCACCAAGAGCATTACCGCTACCTACAAAGGGGACGGCGCCATCGTCGGCTACCCGCCGGAAGTGCCATTTCCGTCGTGGCTCTTTCTTGCGGAGACCGGCTATACCGCCGACAGCATCGGCGTCGCCGTCACCGCCAGCGCGCAGGGCCTTGCGCCCGGCCAGTACACGACCACGCTTCGCTTCGTGACCGGCACGGTGGATGGAAACGGGAACGTTCACAACCTCACCTGGGACGACGTCCCCGTCAGCCTCACGGTCGTCAACCTCGGCCTGGCGCCTGCGCAGGTCAGCGTGGAAGCGGCCGACGGCAGCACCGCTGCCGTGACCGGCGCGTTGACCCTGACGGTCAACGCCGCGGACGCCTGGACGGCGGCCTCGGACAAGTCCTGGCTGACGGTCGAGCCTTCGGGAACCGGGCCGGGCAGCCTCGACTACTCCGTCAACCCGGTCGGGCTCGCCCTGGGCATTCATACCGGCACCGTGACCGTCACCGGCCCCGGCGGGCTCCAGGTCACGGCCACCATCTCTCTGACCATTCGCGCAGCCCTGCTGAGCGTCGATCCGGCTTCGTTGACCTTCACCGTGGACAGCGCGAGCCCCACGCTCTCGCAGTCGCTGCACATCTCCGACGAGCTGGGCGGCACGGATGCAGCGCGCGCCAGCTCCTGGAACGTCCAGCACATCAACGTGAGCTGGCTGGAGATGACTCCGGCTTCGGGCTCGAGCGCGCCCGGCCTCGACGCCACGGTCACGGTGAAGTCGCAGAGCCTCGCCACGATGGCCAACGGCGACTACAACGCCACCATCTCGCTCGGCTACACGCCCTCGGACGGGCAGCCGCGCGAGCTGATCGTGCCCGTTACGCTGCACCTGAACTCGCCGCTGCAGTCGATCAGCGTCACGCCGGGGACCGCCGAGGGCATCGTCGGCAACCAGCCGGTGCAGTTCACGGCGACGGGCACCTTCGCCACGGGTTACAGCGGCAACCTGACGAACCAGGTGACCTGGAGCTCGTCGAGTGGCGCCGCGGACGTCGGCAATGGCGGCGCGCTCGCCAACGGCCTGAGCCGGCCGCTCGCGCCCGGAGCCGCGACCATCACCGCCGCGATGCCGGGCACCGCGATCTCCGGCACGGCCACGTTCACCGTGACCCCGCTGCTCGGGTACGCGTACTACAGCTCCTACTACGCCAGCGAGCTCTTCCAGTACGGCTTCGGCGCGAGCGGTGAGCTGCAGCCGCTGCTGGGCCACACCTCAGTTCCTACGCAGGGGTCCGTGACCACCACGCTCATCAGCCCCTCGGGCGATTACGCGTACCTGGTCACCGGCAGCGGCATCCGCCAGTACACGGTCAATGCTGGCGGCTACCTCGAGCTGATGGCCACGGTGCTCGTGCCGGCATCGGCGAACACCGGCCTGATCGCGGTGGATCCGGCCGAGCAGAACCTCTATGCGCTCGCCTATGTGTCGGGTGAGTACAAGATCCGGCACTACAGCATCGGCAACGACGGCAGCCTCACGCTGGTTTCGGCGACCGCCCCCGGCGTCGCCAACGCGTGGAACATCGATGTGCTGCCGACGGGCGGGTACCTGTTCGTGACGGACTCCAGCCAGATCACACGCTATTCGATCGCTGGCGACGGCTCGCTGACCCAGTTGGGGACGACCTCCCCGGCAAGGGAAAGTCTCGCGCTCCATCCCTCGGGCGGCGCGGCCTACGCCATCACGCAGTACGAAGTCCGGCAATACACGGTCGGCGCCGACGGCGCGCTGACGCCGATGTCGCCGGCGGGCGTCGCGCTGGGCTCGGGCACCACGATCGGGTCGCACGTCGTCGTGGATGCCACCGGCACGCACGCCTACGCGATCGACTCGTACCAGCAGAAGGTCAGGCACTTCACGATCGGCGCGGACCTCAAGCTGACCGTGAGCGGCACCGACGCGACCGGCGTGCCGTACACGCCCATCGACGCGGTGCTCGAGCCTTCGGGCAAGTACCTGTACGTCACCGGCAATGTCGGCCAGATCGCGAAGTACACGATCGACGAGAACGGCGACATCGTCGGGGCGCCGGCGACCATGGGCGTTGATAACTACCCGCGTGGATTCGCGGTGCGGGCGGGGCAGTAGGCGGGTCCGAGCCAGATATTCAGGCGATTCCGGTCACAGGATGTGCCAACTCGAGACCTTCCCGTTGACCGAGTGGACGTAGTGGAGCGTGTAGACGTGCAGGGTAAGGACGCGCCCAGGAACCGCCACCGAGCTTTCCTTGAGCGCTTCACCCCAGCTCGCGTACAAAGCACATACGCTCATTCCAGACTTGATCTGCCGCTGCTCTGCGAGTTTCCATTCTTCCGGCGTGAGCAGATTCCTGCGTTGGACTTCCCTGATCCACAGTTGACGGTTGTGCTCAAGTGTTTCGAGTTTATTTTTGGACGTGAATATCGAGTCGTAGCGCAGATCGATGCCCGCCCGCTTACACGCGAACGCATCATCGAAACGCGAGCCCCAAGTTGCGGCGTCCGCTTCCGTAAGGCGAGGAAGCGGCGTCGAATGCTAATGGGCGTCCCACGCCGGCGAACCCAGGCCAGGAGTTCTTCGATATCGCGTACCGTGTTCCGATGGTA
>JANNLM010000154.1:0-11788 GCA_031396825.1 Gammaproteobacteria bacterium
CCGTAGCGCACGGCCGGGAGGTAGGTTGGGACGACGTGGAGGATGCGCATCGGGAATCAGCCGCGGCCCGCCGCGGCCCGCAGCGCTGCCACCGTGCCGGCAAGCGCCAGCCCGGGTGAGTAACGTTCGCTCACGCGCTTGCGCGCAGCCTGCCCCATCTGCCCTGCCTTGTTACGGTCGCCGGCCAGCACTCTCATGGATTCGGCGAGTGCCGCGCAATCCCCGTACGGAAAGATCAGGCCGGTGACGCCAGGCTCGACCAGGTCCGGCCCGCAGCCGACGCGATCGCTGACGATGGCCGGCACACCGAACAACATGGCCTCATTGACGACCAGACCCCAGGTCTCGCCGTAGTCCGAGGGCAGCACCAGTGCGTCGGCGGCCGCATAGGCGCGCGCGATCTCGGTCTGGTTCAAGAAGCCTGCGAACGTGACGGGCAGCTTGCGCTCGGCGCACATGCTCTCGAGGTCCACACGCAGCGCGCCGTCACCCACGACCAGCCCATGCACGGCGCGACCCTCGCAGGACAGGCGCTCGAGCGCCAGCAGGAACGTCGCCGGATCCTTCTTGGGAATGAGCTTGCCGGCGAACAGGAAGCAGGTGGCGTGCTCAGGGCAACGCCAGTGCGCCCGCCATTGGGCGCGCTGCGGCCCCACCTCGGCCGCTTGTCGCTCGAAGCGCTCGTTCTCGACGAAGTAGCGCGCTTCGTGCACGCGTGCCGGATCGATGCCGTACCCGAGATAGAAATCGCGACTCGCCGCGCCAATCGCGATGTAGCGGTCGTAGGCGCGCAGGAGCACCCGGTGCGCCGCCCGCACCGGCAGCGACCGCCGGCGCAGCGCATTCGACTCGCCACGCACGACGGTATGGGCACCGAGCGCGCGTGCCATCAGCGCCGCCGCAACGAGCAGCGGCTCCTGCCAGCCCGTCAGCAGCACAACATCAGGGCGTGCCTCCCGCAGCGAGCGCCAGAGCGCAAGCGCGTTGTCGCTCGATAGCGTGGCGCTGTCGTAGCCGGCAAGCAGGTCGAGGTCCCACTTGAACGGCACGCCGAACCCGGCGCCCTGGGCGCCGGCATCGAGCTTGCGCAGGTAGAGCACCTTGAAGTCGAGTTCCGGCGCAGCCGCGAGCCCGCGGAACCACGGCGAGTAGTACTGAATGGGATGGGTCGCCACCGCGACCACGCGGATGCGCTCAGCCATTCGCGACCAGCCCGAGCACCGTGTCGGCGACGCGCGCGCGGTAGCGCTCCCAGGTCCACGCGCTCGCCGAAGCACGCGCCTTGTTCTTGGCCTCGAGCACGGACTGCGGATCGTCCACGCATGCACGCATGCGCGCGGCCAGCGCGGCGGCGTCACCTGCGGTCACGACCCACCCCGCTCCCGATGCGCGCACCAGGTCCCTGGCGCCAACATGATCCGAGACGATCGCCGGCAAGCCGCTGCCGAGCGCCTCCGCCACCACCAACCCGAAGCCATCGCAACGCGACGGCAGCACGAGGCAGTCGGCATGGGTGAACTCCTCGGCTATTCCGGCCTGCGACATCTTGCCGTGCAGCTCGACACTGCGCGGCGCCTCGCCGCGAGCATCGCCGATGGCGACAAGGCGAAAACGCACGCCGTCGGCCTCAAGACGTGTCGCCGCGTCGAGCAGCACGTCGAAGCCCTTGGTATGCGCCGCATTGCCGACGAAAACGAAGCGCAGAGGCGCGCCGACCTTCGGCTCGCCGCGCGGGTGGAAGATCGCGGCGTCGTAGCCCGGAGGCACGACGTGGATGCGAGCCGCATCCACGCTGGCCGCCACGTAGGTCTCCTTCGCAAGTTCCGACAACACGAGCACGTGGTGCGCGTGGCGCAACTCCTCATCCTTGTGGCGACGGACATCCTGAGCCCAGCCGCTGCGCGCAGGCGTGCCACGCCAGGCGTCGCCGGCGGCATGGTGGACGCTGGCCGCATCGAGGATCGTGCGGATGCCGAGTTCGCGCGCCGCGCGAAGCGTCCGCAACGCCCCGTTCTCGTAGGCGACGACGGCCGTCACCGGCCCCGCGTTGCGCAAGCGTTGCGCGTAGATCGCATCGGTCGCGTAGTCGCCCAACTGGCCGAACACAGACTCCTTTGCGGGCCAAAGCCGGCGCTCGAGGAAGTGCGCGGCGCTGCCGACCGGCGTCACCCGGACGCGCTCCTTCGGCAGCGATGCGTCGGCGTCGAGCGGCAGCCCGGTCCAGTACTCGTGCAAGGCGCCGCGCTCGTGTAGCGCCGCCGCGAGCTGGTGCGAGTGCTGGCGCCCGGCGTGGGCGACGACGATGCGTGCGCTCATGCCTGCCCTGCCGCGTCCTTCAGCACTTCGAGGTAACGCTGGGCGACCACGCGCCGTGAGTGGCGGCGCAGGTGCTCTTCGACCGCGCCCGGTGCCGCGGGAGAATCCGCAAGCGTGGCTCGCAGCGCCTCGGCCAGCGCGCGCGCATCGCCGTTGGCAAACGTGCGCCCACCCGGGCCGATCGCCTCGGGCAAGCCGCCGCCGCCGGAACCGACGACGGCGCAGCCGCAGGCCATGCCTTCGAGGGCGACAATGCCGAACGGCTCGCTCCACAGCGAAGGCACGACCAGCGCACGGTGACGGTTGAGCGCGACTGCGAGCGCCTCGCCCTGCACGCTGCCGCTCCATTCGACCTGCCGCTCGACGCCACCTGCCGTTGCGGCTCGCCGGCAATGCTCTTCTTCCGGTCCTGAGCCAATCACGGTCAGCGTGGGCCGCTGGCCCTCGCCCGCCAGCAGCGCCATCGCCTCGATCAAGAGCTCGAGGCCCTTGTCGGACACGAGACGGCCGACGAACGCAAGGTCGCGCGCGCGCACGACGCCCTGGCGGCGGGAGAACAGCGCGTCGTCGTACCAATTGGGGATCACGGTAGCCGGCGCGTTCAGTGCCCGCGCGACCGCCTGGCTCGGCGCGATGTTGCGCGTGAGGCGATTGACGCAGCGCTTCAGGACGGCAGCCGGGCGCCAGCCCTCGTACATGCCGTGATGGCAGATCACGGTCGGGCGCCGCTGCAGGATCGGCAACGGCAGGAACCTGAGGCCGAGCCCGAACATCAGCACGACGTCCGCATCACGCAGTGCCGCAAGGCGTCGTCTCAACGACGCCTGCCGGATCACCATCACGCCGGACTTGTCCTCGCTCGACGCCGGCGTATCGGTGATCACGGCCGTCGTGTGGCCGAGCGCCGCGAACTCTTCGGCCAGCAGGCGCGCGAGGGTCTCGACGCCGCCGAGAAGCGGCCAATAAGGCCCACTCTGCATGAGGACTCTCACCGGCTTGACCGAACCGGGGACGCCAGCATCGCGCCGGGCGGTAACTCGGGGCGCGTAATCCTCCGCAGGTGCTGGTCGCGCAGGATGGTGGCCACGATGCCGACGCAGAGCCAGTACAGAGCCCCGGCGGTGACGTTGAAGACGATCGGGCTGACGACGTGGGCGGCCAGGAACACGAGGGACGCGCCCGCGAAGGCCCGTTCACTGCGTGTTCCGCCGTTGACCAGGGCCCGCCAAGCCAGCCAGCACAGGTAGAAGCGCAGCCCGAAGGCGACGACGAAACCCAGCGCTCCCAACTCGAGCATGATCCGACCTTGTTCACCCTCGAAACTGGCCACGGGCAGCCAGCCGTAGTAGCCACTCTCAGGAAAGAGTGTCAGCCCGGCTTGGTGCGTCGCTCCGGCGCCGAAGCCCAGTAGGCCCGCCTCCGGCAGGAAGCTCAGCGGATCCGAAACCAGGCTTTCGATCCGGCCCTCGGAATCGCTCGTCGACTGCCGACGGTACTCGAGTGAGTCGAGGGCCTCCATCGACCACAGGCTAATGGCGGTTGTCGTAACGATCGAGGCCAGGAGAATACGGCCTGCGAACCGCGTCTCGAGCATGCCGCTGCGGAACATGCCGAACAGGAACAGCGGCACGCCCGCCATGAGCATGTAAAAGATCCAGCGGGCACCGGTCATTGGGGCCACGACGATAGCCGCGATCAGGCAGGTGTAAGCGAGCAAGTTGCTCCGGAACCGCCAGCGGCCCGCCGCCACGAACGCAAGCCCCAGGCAGATCGCGAAGAAGGCGAACACGGTCATGCCGCTGATGTACGAGAAGGTTGAGGTAACCCGGACGTTGCCGACCAGGCCGAACGTGGCGATGCCCTGGCCCTCGCCTCCCCTGACGTAGCGGTTCAGCGGATGGTCGATGGGGAGGTAGAACTGCACCACGCCAAAGGCAAGCACCAGGATGACCGGCAGCAACACCGGCCGCAGCGTGCGAACCAGATCGTCCACGTCGCGAAACGCGGCGGGCACCAGCATCACCAGGGAGATGTACAGGACGTGGGTTTTCAGACCGAATACGCCAAGCAAGATGCTCGGCAGCGATGGGTTGAGCGCCTGGAGTGCGGCGATGGCGACATACAGGGCGAGCCAGCCGGTCAACGGCGATCCCTCGAGCCCCGCCGGCATCCGCAACCCGCGCGTAGCGCCGTAACTGAAGATCAGCGCCACCAGCAGCACGTCCTTCGCGATGTAAACCAACTGCTCGGATTGCGGCAGGAGCCACTTCCGGATCGCACCGTCGAACACGACCAGTGCGAGGAACAGCATCAGGCCGGCCTTCGGGTTCACCGGAGCGCTCCATCGAGCATCGCGCGAATCCGCTGCGCGTGGCGCGCGGAGTCGTGCTGCCGATAGGCGCTGTACGCATTGGCGGCGATCTCGTTCCCCGCGCCGGGATCTGCGTATGCGCCCGCCGCGTCGGCCACCGGCAGGAAATGACGTCGTGCCTCGATGCCATCCAGGGAGGGTGCCATCGCGTCATCATCCAGCAGCGGGATGACCCCGTGCGCGCAGTACGCGGCGTAGATCGTCGACTTCGCCAGAAACGACGCCGGGTATCGCAGTAGGCCGAACCGCGCCGCCAGCAACTCGCGGCTCAGGTCCGGCGCATCGAGCATTCCGCGTACGTCGACCGCCGGGCCGTCCTCGGGGTAGCGGCTCGCAGCCGGGCCGATGTCCACGATCCTGGTGATGCCGAGACTCCTGCACGCTTCACGCACCAGCGGCCACTGTTCCCCGTAAACGGCGTCCTTGGTCGCTCGACCACCCCACACGACCAGGACCGCGGGACGAGTGCTCGCGGCCGGCGGCGCAGGCGGCTCCCCCACCGTCGAGCACATCGGCACCACGCTGACGGGCTTTCCAGCCAACCCGCCGCGAGCCTCCAGCCACTGCCGGCTGGCTTCGCGCGTCACCAGCGCCCAGTCACAGGACACGGCGAGCCGCCGCGCGATCCAGCGCTGCACGCCGCTGAGCCAGAACGAGCTGTTCCACGACCGGCCGGTCGCGTACAGCTCGTGGAAGGCGACGCCAAGTCGAAAACCGAACGCCGGCCTGGCGCGCGCGACGGCGCGCGACAGCCACAGCGGCGCGCCGCGCGGGGCGTAGCCGTACCCGACGTAATGCAGCAGGACATGGGCGCCCTGACCGCACCCGGCCGCCGCCAGTGCGTTGTCGCATGCGTCGGGCGTGGCGGACGCCATGACGTGCGCCGCGAACCCCGTCGCCGGCGACGGCGGGCCGGCGGCCGCGACAAAGGTGCTGTCCACGCCATGATCGTCGCGCAGGCGCCTCGCCAGCAGCAGCGCATAGTCGCTGACCCCGTCGAAGGGCCGCAGGCGGGGAACGATCTGGATCAGCCGCATGGCGAGTCCGAACTCATGGCCGCAGTAGGATAGCCGCTCGACCCCGACCACCCACCGGCGTACACGTGTCCCGACTCCTCGCCAAGGCCTGGCAGACGCTCCGCGGCGAGGGGGTGCGCGCGTTCGCGGGCAAGGCTTGGCGCAAGCTCGTGTTCTGGGCCGAGCAGGTGCGCCTGCCCTACGTGACTGAAGTGCCGCTGGAAGGCGGCGAAACCCTGAAGGTGTACATCAACACGCCGTTCTCGCGGCACTGGTACACGCACGCCCGCGCCGACTCGCCGGAGCTCGCGTGGATCCGCCGGGTGTTGCGGCCGGGCGACGTGGTTGCCGATTGCGGTGCGAACAACGGCTTCACGGGCATTCTGTTCGCACGCGCGGTTGGACCCACCGGCCGCGTCGTCGGGTTCGAGCCGTCGCCGGTCAATCTCGAGGCCGCGCGCGAGAACATCTGCCTGAACCACGTCGGCAACTTCGAGCTCGTCGCGGCCGCGGTTGGCGCAAGCCCAGCACGCGTGGCGTTCGACCCCGGTTTCGGCAATGGCGCCGTTGCCAGCCCGACCCGGGCGGACGCCATCGAGGTACCGCAGGTGACGCTCGATCAGCATTTCGGCTCGGAGCGCATCGATCTCGTCAAGATCGACGTCGAGGGTTACGAGCTCGACGTCCTGCGCGGCGCCACCGCGCTCCTGCGGCGCTGCCCGGCGCTGGCCCTCGAGATTCACGTCGCGCTCTACGCGAATCGTGAGCGCCAGGTCGCCCAGCTGTTCGACCTGCTCGACCTGGCGCGCTACGAAGCGCAGGTCCAGCTCGAGGTCGACGGGCCGCTCGTGCCGTTCGACCTCGCGCTGCATACGCCACCCCTATTGGCGCAGTACGCGAATGTCCATTGGCTGGCGCTGCCGAAGAGTCGCGCGTGAGCTGCCTGAGACATCGCGGCGCCGGCCCGTTCGTCAAGAACCGGCGCCAATCGACGCGGCCGCCGCGTGCTCGATACGCAATTCAGTCGCATCGTCGCTTCCGGGTCATCGCCACAGCAGGATAGCTGCGCGTGAGCACGAGCCATCCTCGCGCCCGAAACTGCTCGAGGACCTCGTCCGGACGCAGCGTCGCAATGTAGTTCGGCGCCTCGTACGCGGTTGCCAGGCTACCCTTCTCGACCGGCTGAACCTCGGGCCCACGCATCGACCAGCCGAGTGAAAACAACCGATAGCCGGCGTCGTGCAGGATGCGGGCCACCTCGCTGCCGGCAATAGCGTGATCCTCGAACACAATGTGCCGGAGTCGCCGTTCCCTGAGCGCACAGCCCGCCCCCCGCAAGACCTGCGCTTCGAGTCCTTCGACGTCCAGTTTCAGCACGGCTACCGACGCGCCCTGCAGCACATCGTCGAGGCTCAACACTCGAACCGCCAGCGCCGTGCCACCCGGTGCGCGCGCCGAGCCAATCCAGGCAATGCCGTCGTTCAACTCGAAGCCAGCGGGCATGTGAAGCTCGGCAGTTCCCCCTTGTTCACCGAGCGCGGCCTGATGAGCGTCGACCGGCGCGCCGTTAAACCGCCGGCGAACGGCGGCGACATTCTGCTGCAAGACAGCGAACAACTCAGGCTGGGGTTCGAACGACAACACTCTCCCGCTCGGACCCGCTGCCACGCACGCCAAGACCGTCATGTATCCGATGTGCGCACCGGCATCGACCACGGTGTCACCTGGTGAAATCAGGCGAGCTAGCGCTTCGGACAGAGCGATGTCGTGGACTCCGGTTGTCCATATGCTTCGGCCGATCATGCGCGTGCGATCGGCAATGACCGGAACACCCCAACTCGTCTTGAGCGGCACGTATCCGCGAGGTGGGACCCCTAACGCCGCGATGGCTCGCCGCACCAGCTGCAAGGGCTGGTAGACGAACCATGGCTTCAACAGGCGATGAAACAAAAAGTGCCTTTCGCGGCCTACGCACTGAAACGGGAAGGGTCGACACCGGCTTGGGCCGGCGCGGCCGCCAACAGCTCTCGATAAGACGTGACTTCGCGCACCCTGCCGTTCTCGAGCGCGAAGATGACATCGCATCCCTCGAGTGTCGAATGACGGTGGGCGATGATCACCAACGTCTTCTTGCCATGCAGGCTGCGGATCGCACGGATCACCTCGCGCTCCGTCTCCGCATCCAATGACGCGGTGGCCTCATCCATGACGATGAGCTCGCGGTCGTAATACAGCGCCCGAGCCAGCGCCACGCGCTGCTTCTGCCCACCCGACAGCCGTACACCGCGCTCGCCGACCATCGTGTCGAGCCCCTGGGGCAGCCCCTGCACGACCTCGTCCAGTTGCGACGCGCGCACGGCTTGGTCGAGGCGCGCGCGGTCAACCTCTGCGGCCGGCTGGCCAAAGGCGATGTTGTGCAGCAGCGAATCGTCGGTGAGAAAGACCGACTGAGGGATGTAGGCGACCAGGTCCATCCAGCGCCGCAGGTCCTCGCGGATATCGCGGCCGTCGACCAGGATCTGGCCGCTGTCGGGTTTCAGCAGGCCCAGCAGGAGATCGACGGCGGTGCTCTTGCCCGCGCCCGAGCGGCCGACGATTCCGATTGCCTGGCCCGCGGTGAAACCCATCGACAAGCCGGTGATCGCGGGACGTGCACCACCGGGGTAGGTGTAGGTCAGGCCGTCGATCCGCACCTCGCCGAACGAGCCCGCTTCGCGTCGCGGCCGTGCTGTGAGCGGCAGTGCTGGAGTCTGCAGGTCCTCGTACAGGCAGCGCAGAGCGTCGCGCGAGTGGATCAGCGCGTTGATCGAGGCGATCAGGGAAGTCACGCCCGGCATCACGCGCATTGCCGCGAAGCCCAGCACGCCCAAAGTCAGGAAGATCGAATCACCTTCAATGTAGTTCCAGGTAGCGAGCAGGGTCATGCCGGCAAGCAGGATCACGACGGTTGTTTCAACGACGGCCCGGGGAACGGCCGAGATGGCGCTATAGGTCGCGGTGGCATTCGCCAACTGGTCCGCGTTGCCGCGCAGCTGCTCAAGCGCCGAGGCTTCGACACCGAGGACGCGGACCTCGCGGATCGCACCCACCGCGTGGCTCACGGCGCGCACCACCGCGGCCGAGGACGAGGTGACCTGCTCGCCGGCGTCCGCGATCCGCCGGCGTGTAGCGCGAATGAACAGAACCATGGCCGCTCCGATCGGCACGAGCAGCGCCAGCAACACGACCCAGTTCGCCGCGCCGAGGAACCCGATGATGACGAGCAGCGTCAGGCAGTCGACGGCAAAACGCAGCGCAGCACCGAGCGTGCCACTCGAATACATGGCGGTCGAGTTGAGGATTCGTTCGACCAACTCCGAGCTGTTGCGCTGCAGGTGGAACTCGTACGGTTGCGTGAGGTAGCTCGCCATCAACCGGCTCATGAGCTGGCTGCGGTGGCGGTCACTGAACATCACGATCGCGCGCTGCACCCGCACCGCGGCGACACCCTTAAGCACGAAGGCTGTCGAGAGACCGACGCAGAGCCACGTAACGGCCCATGGATCGCTGACCAGCCCGACCGGCAGCCATTGCGGGAACTTGCTGGCTTGCTCGTAGCTCGCGCCACCGAGCGCGATGATGAGGGGAACAATCAGGCCGAGGCCGAGGAGATCAAGCGCCGCTGACGCGAACATCAAGGCGACGATCCCCGGCAGGCGCCGCCGCGCGTCGCCGAGCACGAACAGGTACTGCCGGACGTACTCACGCATCCGGCGCCGCCAGCAGCGCGGCAAGCCCGCGCACGTGTTGCCGGAAGTGTGTTCCGTCGAACCGCGCGGTAGCGGCAACACCGCGAGGTGTGTCCAGCGCAGTTTCGATAGCTTCGCGCAACTCGCTGTCCCGGTCGGGATCCACCAGTGCGCCGAGCTGCCCGTCCGCCAGGGGATCGCGCGTTCCGTCGCCCGCTCCACCGATCACGGGCAGCCCGCAGGCCTGGGCTTCGAGGAACACGATGCCGAAGCCCTCTTTCGCACTGGGCATAATGAACACGTCGGCAAGCCGGTAGTAATCGATGAGTTCACTATCGCTCACCTGCCCGACGAAGTGCACGCGATGAGCCACGCCAAGTTCACGGGCCAGTTCCTCCAGCCGGCCTCGATCGTCGCCGTCACCGGCGATGACGTAATCCAGGTCGGGGCGAGAACCCGCCAGGGCCTTTAGCGCACGCAGCACCTTGTCGTGTCCCTTGTAACAGTCGCCCCGATCGATGCGTGACACGGTGAGCATCACGCGACGCCCCCGCACGCCGATGCGCTCGGCGAGTGCGGTCGGTTTCGGGCCCGGTGCGTAACCCCCGTCGACCGTGCACGGCAGGATGCGGGCGCGATCGAGCGCCACGTTGGCCCACTCCAGGAAGCGCGCGCGTGTATAGCGACTGATGGCGGTGATCAGCGCCGCGTCCCTGATCGCCCAGGCACGCAGCGGACCGGGCCGCTGCCACGCCTCGATTCCATACAGCTGCACCCATAAGGGAATCCCTCGCATGCGGGCCACCACGCTCGCCACCGGCGCCAGGTGCAGGTGGCCGCACAGCACCACGTCATAGCGGCCGGTCGCGCCCCGCGCCAGTGCGCGCAGCGCGTATCCCAAGCGCCCGCCGGCCACGGCGACCTGCGTCACCTTTTCCGGCAGCGGCTCGTCTCGCCGTGGCGCGTGCCGGCACAGCACGTCCACCCTCTCGACCTCCGGCATGGCGGCGATCGCGCCAAGCAGGTCGCGGCTGAAGCGCGCGATGCCGCCGTCCCCGCCAAAAGCGTCGGTCATCAAGGCGAGGCATCTCATGTGCGCATCCCGGTTTGCCTGGGGAAGGCAGACCACTCGGTTCCGGTGGCGTCGATCGGTGTCACTTCATAGCCGCAATCCCGCAGGAGCTGCGGCGCTTCGGCCGCGGACAGGCCGAGCTCCAGCATGCGCGCGATGTTTTGCTCGAAATAGATCTGCCCGATGCACTGGCGGCGCAGGAGCGCCTCGCAACCGCGCAAAACCACGGTGTCGGCGCCCTCGACGTCGATTTTCAGAACCCGGATCTCACGGCCGTCGAACTCGTGGTCGAGCGTGGTCGAGGGGACCGTGAAATCGGAGGCGCGCCGCTCGTTCGTGATGCCGCCCCATCCCGTCTGCTCGTGCGGCCCCTCGCGAAAGTGGACCTCGCCATTCCGGTCGGCGGCGGCCCTGGCGAGGACGTACACCCGTTCGGAAAGTCCGTTTCGCGCGACGTTGTTCGCGAGCAGCTCGACGTTGCGTGGCGCGGGCTCGATCGCCACCACGTTGCCAGGGCCAAGCCCTGCCCAAAGGAGAGTGAAGTAACCCATGTTCGCGCCTACGTCGACGAACAGCCCTCCTTTTCGCGCATGGCTCGCAATGCGACGCGACAACCCCAGCTCATAAAACCCATTGAAGGCAATGTTTCCCGAAATCACGTCGCCCTGGACCAACCCGTGCATCGTCATTCGCGGGCACAGGGCCAGCGGCGCGCGTCGGAAAAGCTCCGGCCAGGCGGAATGTCGCGAGTGGTAGTAGCGGTAGTACAGCGACTGCCGTAGCCGCGGTGGCAGCGGTCGAAGTAACCAAGGCCTGGTCATATCGTCAGGCCTTCCCTGCGGCCGATGAACCAGACGCGTCCATCACGCGCCCAGCCCAGACGCGCGCCCAGGGCGTGCCGGAGGAAATGGTGTCGGTTCTCAAGGCCCTGCCCAGCCAGCGGTCGATCGGCGTGGTGAAGCCGGTCTTCGGCCGCTGCCGTGTGCGATCCGGCAGCGGCAGTCGCGGCACGCCGGCGAGGACGGACTTGCCCGTTACCGCTCCGCTGCGGATCCACGGCGCCAGCCGCCGCAGCAGCGCAGGGTCCACCAGCGGCACGCGCACTTCGATCGAATGCGCCATCGCCGCCCAGTCCGAATCGCGCAGCAGCTGGTTGCGCATGTACATCTGCGACTCCAGCGCCGTGACGCGCGCGTGCGCGTTGCCCGGATCGGGCACCAGCGCGCGCCGCGTGAGGCCGACGGCGTCGAGGCGCTTGAGCCCCTCGCGCCAGGTGGCCTCGGGC
>JANNLM010000156.1:0-3483 GCA_031396825.1 Gammaproteobacteria bacterium
CCATCATCCGCGCCATGAAGCCCTGCCTGGCGAGGACGCCTTTGACGTCGTCCTGCATGGCCACCATCAACCCGTAGCGGAAGCGTTGCTCGGGCGGGGCTTCGACGCTCATGGCGATGCGCACTTCGAGGTGACCCTCACCGACGTTGGTGAGGACGTCCGGGTTTTCCTTGAGCAGGTCGTCGCGCACCGGGAAGGCCGTGGCGCCCTCGGCCGTGACCGGCACCGGGATGTCGCCGCCCTTGCTCCTGATGAGCAGCTTGATGTCGGCCGTGGCCACGGCAGGGTCCTTGGACTTCATGACCGTCGCGATCTTGAAGTACTTGCCGCCGGTGGCTTCGGCGACGCGCGCGAACACGCCGTGCATGTCTTCGTAGGGGATGACGCGGTCCGCGCCGAGCGCCAGCGGCGCGAGCGCACACAGGGTTACGGCGAGCAGTTTGCGCACTTCAGTGCGCCGGCAGTCCTGCCAGGCGGATCAGCTCGATGACCGGCTCCGGGTAGATGCCCAGGCCGAACATCAGCAGCGTCAGCGCCAGCACCATCACGCCGCCGACCTGCTGGGCCCAGTTGATCGGTGCGTCGAACTTCAGCCGCTCCGGGTCCTGCATGAACATGGTCACGACGACGCGCAGGTAGTAGTACAGGCCGATGGCGCTGCCGAGCACGACCGCGCCGACCAGCCACCACAACTCGGAATCGATGCCGGCGGCGATGACGTAGAACTTGCCGATGAAACCCGCGGTGATCGGGATGCCCGCCAGCGACAGCATCATCGGCGCCAGGATCGCCACCAGCAGCGGACGGCGCCAGAACAGGCCCCGGTAGTCGTACAGGTTGTCGGCGTCGCGATCGCCGCGCGGGCTCGACATCAGCGCGACCACGCCGAACGCGCCGAGCTGCGACACGGAGTAGGTGATCAGGTACATGCCGACCGCCTCGACGCGGAACTCGCCGGAGGCGATCAGCGCGACCAGCAGGTAGCCGATGTGGGCGATGGACGAGTAGGCGAACAGGCGCTTGATGTTGGTCTGCACCAGCGCCAGCACGTTGCCGATGATGATCGAGGCCACCGCCAGCACGCCCAGCACGTCCACCAGCGACTCGAACTGGTCGGCGTGGCCCTGCACGAACCAGCGCAGCAGCACGACGAACACGGCGGTCTTCGACACGGTGGCGAGGTAGGCGCCGACCGGGGCCGGGGCGCCTTCGTACACGTCCGGCGTCCACAGGTGGAACGGCACCAGCGACAGCTTGAAGCCCACCGCGACGATGATCATGCCGGCGCCGGCCAGCAGGTAGGGATTGGCGAAGCCCTGGATCTTGCCGATCGCGTCGCCCATCTCGACGAAGCCGAGCGTGCCGGTCTGCGAGTAGACCAGCGCCATGCCGAACAGCATGAAGGCGGAGGCGCCGGCCGACAGGATCAGGTACTTCACGCCGGCCTCGAGCGCGCGGGCGTCCTTGTAGGTGTAGGCGACCATGCCGTACAGCGGCACCGACAGGATTTCGAGCCCGAGGAAGAAGCTGGCGAAGTGCGTGGCCGAGGCCAGCACCAGCGCGCCGAGCGCGCTGATCGAGAGCAGCACGTAGTGCTCTTCCTTGTGGCCGCGGTGCCCCTCGAGGTACGCGTGCGACAGGGTGGCGGTGGCCAGCGTCAGCACGATGATCAGCGCGTAGTAGAACAGCGCGTAGGCGTCTACCACCAGCAGCGGCGTGATCTGCTGCGGCCCCTCGTAGAAGTAGAACACCACCAGCACCCAGAACAGCGTGGCGTTGAGGCCGGCGACGCAGAACGTCGCGTTCCACCAGTGGTTGCGCTTGATGGCGATCGCCATCATCACGAACACCGCCGTGCCGGCGACGGCCAGGATCGGCAGCAGTGCGATCCACTGGTCGAGCGTGAAGATCATGGCGCGGCTCCCGCGTAAAGCGCGTGCAGCGCCTGCATCACGGCGGCCGAGGTGTCGAGCACCGGCTGCGGATACACGCCGAGTAACAACAATATCGCCATCAGCGTCAGGCAAGTCGCGAGTTCACGCCGGTTGAGATCCTGCAGCTTCTCATCCGAATCCGCTTTTCCATGGAAGGCGCGCTGGATCATCATCAGCGAGTACACCGCGGCGAGGATCAGGCCGCTGGCCGCGACGATGGTGACGGGCTTGTCGATCGTCCAGGTGCCGATCAGCACGAGGAACTCGCCGACGAAGTTGCCCAGGCCGGGCAGGCCGAGCGCCGCGAGCGCGAAGAACATCACGATCGGCGGCAGGTAGGGGAAGCGCGACCACAACCCGCCCATCTCGCGCAGGTCGCGCGTGTGCAGGCGCTCGTAGACCTCGCCGCACAGGATGAACAGCGCGCCCGCGCTGATGCCGTGCGCGATCATCGTGATCAGTGCGCCCTGCAGGGCCAGCTCGGTACCGGCGTAGATGCCGACCAGCACGAAGCCCATGTGCGAGACCGAGGAGTACGCGACCAGGCGCTTGACGTCGTTCTGGGCGAAGGTCATGAACGCGCCGTAGACGATGCCGACGCAGCCCAGCCACATCGCCACCGGCGCGAAGCTGGCCGAGGCCTCCGGGAACAGCGGCAGGCCGAAGCGCATCAGGCCGTAGGCGGCGGTCTTGAGCAGGATTCCGGCGAGGTCCACCGAGCCCGCGGTCGGCGCCTGCGAATGCGCGTCCGGCAGCCAGGTGTGGAACGGCACCACCGGCAGCTTGACCATGAACGCCACGAAGAAGCCCAGCATCAGCAGCCACTGGACCTCCATGGACATCGGCGTCTTCAGCAGCACCTCGTAATCGAAGCTCCACACCCCGGTGGCGCCGTGGTTGACCCAGACCAGGCCGAGGATGGCGAGCAGCATCAACAGGCCCGAGGCCTGCGTGAAGATGAAGAACTTGGTCGCCGCGTAGATGCGCCCCCGGCCGCCCGGGGCGTTGTGGCCCCAGATCGCGATCAGGAAGTACATCGGCACCAGCATCATTTCCCAGAAGAAGAAGAACAGGAACAGGTCGAGCGCGAGGAACACCGCGACCACGCCGCCGAGGTTCCACAGCAGGTTCATGTGGAAGAACCCGACGTAGCGGCCGATTTCCTTCCACGAGCAGGCCACCGCCATCAGGCCGAGCAGGTTGGTCAGCACGATCAGCAGCAGCGACAGGCCGTCGAGGCCCAGGTGCACGCTGATGCCGAAGCGGTCGATCCACGGCGCCTGGAACTCGAGCACCCACTGCGGATCGGCGCCGTCCAGCGGCAGGCCGGCGATGGACCAGTCGCCGTTGGCCCACAGCCACAGCGACATCATCAGCGCCAGCACCATCGTGCACAGCGCGATCCAGCGCGGATAGCGGATGCCGCCGGCCAGCTCGCCGAACCACGAGAGCAGGCCACCCAGGAAGGGGATGGCGATCAACCAGACAAGAATGATGGGGTCGGTCATGGCAGCAGCACCACGGCGCCGAGCACGAGCACCGCGCCGGC
>JANNLM010000052.1:0-9444 GCA_031396825.1 Gammaproteobacteria bacterium
ACGATGCGCACGCCGATGTCGTGCGTCAGCAGCGCGGCGCGCTCGTGCTCGGTGGCCGAGAACGCGATCTTGAACTTGCGCGGCAGGAAGTTGAACTCGGGGTGGAAGCTGGCCCACTGCCGGGTGATCTCGCAGTACGGCCGCGGGTCGACCAACTCATCCTTGGCCACGCCGGCGAGGTGGTCGGTGGTGATGTTGCGCACGGCGTTGCCGGAGGTCTGGATGGCGTGCATCTCGACGCGGGCCAGCTGCTCGAGGATGTCGGGCACGTCCTCGAGCTTCGGCCAGTTGAACTGGATGTTCTGGCGCGTGGTGAAGTGGCCGTAGTCGCGGTCGTAGGTGCGCGCGATGTGCGCCAGCATGCGCAGCTGCGTCGACGCCAGCAGGCCGTAGGGGATGCTGACGCGCAGCATCGGCGCGAAGCGCTGCTGGTAGAGCCCGTTGCGCAGGCGCAGCGCGCGGAACTCGTCCGGGTGCAGTTCGCCCGCGAGGAAACGGCGCGTCTGGTCGCGGAACGTCGCGACGCGCTCGTTCACCAGCTGCTGGTCGTAGTTGTCGTACCGATACATCGTCCGGGTCTCTGCTGCAGTGCGGCAAAGCTTAGCAGGAGCCTTATGCCGTCAGAAGCGGGGGAGCACCTCTAAACACAGACCAAACCGCTATATGGTCGGCAGCTTCTCGCCGAGGGCCTGCGCCAGCTTCGCCCGCACCGCCGGGTCGGGCTCCGCGGCGACGCGATCGACCTTGTCCCGCGTCAGGTGCGGCGCGAACAGGTGGATGAAGTCGTACATGTACTCGCGCAGGAACATGCCGCGGCGGAAGCCGATGTGCGTGGTGCTGGGCGGGAATAGCTGCGCGGCTTCAAGCCGCACCAGGTCCTTGTCCAGCTTCGGGTCCCAGGCCATGTGGGCGACGATGCCGATGCCCAGGCCGAGGCGCACGTAGGTCTTGATCACGTCGGCGTCCACCGCCGTCAGCACCACGTCGGGCTTGAGCCCGTGCGCGGCGAAGGCCTGGTCGAGCCTGGAGCGGCCGGTGAAGCCGAAGGTGTAGGTCACGATCGGGTGCGCGGCGACGTCCTTGAGCGTGAGCTTGCCCTTCTTGCTGGCGAGCGGATGGTCCGGGCGCACCAGCACGGCGCGGTTCCAGTGGTAGCAGGGCAGCATCACCAGCTCGGCGAAATGCTCCATCGCCTCGGTGGCGATGGCAAAGTCGGCCTGGCCGGAGGCGGCGATGCCGGCGATCTGCGGCGGCGAACCCTGGTGCAGGTGGAAGCGCACCTTCGGGTAGCGGTCGCGGAACTTGCGGATCACCGGCGGCAGCGCGTAGCGCGCCTGCGTGTGCGTGGTGGCGATGGCGAGGTCGCCGCGATCGGTCTCGCGATACTCCTGCGCGATGTTCCGGATGTTGCCGACTTCCTGCAGCACGCGCTCGGTGTACTCGAGGATGCGCTTGCCGGCCGGCGTGACCTGGTCGAGGTGCTTGCCGCGGCGGCGGAACACGTCGACGCCGAGTTCCTCCTCGAGCAGGCGAATCTGCTTGGACACGCCGGGCTGCGAGGTGTGCAGGGCCTCGGCGGCGGCGGTCACGTTGAGGCCGCGCTTGGCGACCTCGTGGATGTAGTGCAGTTGGCGCAGCTTCATGCGGCTTATGAAGATAAGTGCTTAAGGCAGGGGCCAATAATACTGCCTTTGCACGGTGGGGCGGTTATGCTGCCGGCCGTGAGCGACACTCACTGGCCGTACTTTCCGATCTTCCTGAAGCTCGCGGGCGAGCGCGTGCTCGTCGTGGGCGGCGGGGAAGTCGCGCTGCGCAAGGTGCGCCTGCTGCTGCGCGCGCAGGCGCGCATCGAACTCGTCGCGCGCGAGCTCCATCCCGAGCTGGTCGCCGCCGGGCTCAAGGCGGTTGCGCCGGCGTTCGAGCCCCGGTTGCTCGACGGCTGCCGCCTGGCCATCGCCGCGACCGATGACGCCGCCCTCAACGCCCGCGTGGCGCAGGCCGCGCGCGAGCGCGGCATCCCGGTCAACGTCGTCGACGACGAGGCCGCCAGCAGCTGGGTCAGTGGCGCGATCGTCGATCGCGCGCCGCTGCTGGTGGCGATTTCCAGCGGCGGCGGCGCGCCGGTGCTGGCGCGCCGGCTGCGCGAGAAGCTCGAAGGCCTGGTCCCCGAGGGCTATGGCCGGCTGGCGCGGTTCCTCGAGGCGATGCGCGGGCGGCTCAAGCGCGTGCCGGTGGAGAAGCGGCGCGTGGTGACCGAGCAGTTCCTCGACGGCGCCGGCGCGCAGCGCCTGCTGGCCGGCGACGAGGCCGCCGCCGCCCGCGCGCTGGAGCAATTGCTCGACGGCGGGCAGGGCGCGGGCGAGGTCTACCTGGTCGGCGCCGGGCCGGGCGATCCCGACCTGCTGACGTTCCGCGCGCTGCGCCTGATGCAGCAGGCCGACGTGGTGCTGTACGACCGCCTGGTCTCGGCGACCATCCTCGAGCGCGTGCGCCGCGACGCCGAGCGCATCTTTGTCGGCAAGGGTCCCCGCCAGCACGAGCTGTCGCAGCAGGAGATCAACGCGCTGCTGGTGAAGCTGGCGCAGCAGGGCAAGCGCGTGCTGCGCCTGAAGGGCGGCGACCCGTTCATCTTCGGCCGTGGCGGCGAGGAGATCGACACGCTGGCGGCGCAGGGCATCGCCTTCCAGGTGGTGCCGGGCATTACCGCCGCCAACGGCTGCGCGGCCTACGCCGGCATTCCGCTGACGCATCGCGACTACGCGCAGTCGGTGACCTTCGTCACCGGGCACGCACGGCAGGACGGCCAGCTCGAACTCGACTGGCCGGCGCTGGCCAGGAAAGGCCAGACTGTCGTGTTCTACATGGGCCGCGGCTCGCTGCCGGCGCTGTGCGCGCAACTCGCCAGTCACGGCCTGCCGCCCGAGTGGCCGGCCGCGCTGGTCGAGGAGGGCACCTCGCCGCGGCAACGCGTGGTCACCGGCACGCTGGCCACGTTGCCGGCGCTGGTCGAGCGCGCGGGCGTCAGCGGCGCGAGCCTGGTCATCGTCGGCGAAGTGGTGAAGCTGCGCGAGCGGCTGCAGTGGTTCAAGGGAGAGGCCTGATGCGCGCGCTGCTGCCGCTGGTCCTGCTGCTGGCACTGCCGGGCGCCGCTTTCGCGCGCCAGTTCGGCGCCATCGCCTTTGCGCCGTGCGAGCTCAAGGCCGGCCGCGTCGCCGGCGCCGTCGCCGCCGAGTGTGCCCGCTTCGAGGTGCCCGAGAACCACGCCGAGCCGCAGGGCCGGCGCATCACGCTGCGCCTCGCGCTGGTGCCCGCGCGCGCCGAGGCGCCTGCGCCGGATCCGATGGTGCTGCTCGCGGGCGGGCCCGGCCAGTCCGCGATCGACGCCTATCCAATGACGCAGGCCGCGTTCAAGCCGCTGCTGGCGCGCCGCCACGTGCTGCTGGTGGAGCAGCGCGGTACCGGCCAGTCGAGCCCGCTGAAATGCGCCTTGCCGGACTGGAAACAGCCCGGGGAAGGCACGCTCGAGGCCGCGCGCGGGCAGGCGCGCGAGTGCCTGCGGCGCTACGAGGGCAAGGTGGACACGCGCTTCTACGCGACCAGCGACTACATTGCCGACCTCGAGCAGGTGCGCCAGGCGCTCGGCGTCCCCCAGGTGAACCTGGCCGGCGGCTCGTACGGCACGCGCGTCGCGCTCGAGTACCTGCGCCGGCATCCGGCCGCGGTGCGCAGCGTGTTCATCGACAGCGTGGCGCCGCCCGAGCTGGCGCTCGGCCAGGACCACGCGCGCAACCTGGACGAGGCCCTGGCGGCGATGACCAGGCGCTGCAGCGCCGACGCGGCGTGCCGCGCGCGCTACGGCGACATCGGCGTGACGCTGCGTTCGCTGCAGCGGCAGGTCAAGGCCAACCCGCGCCCGGTCACGTTCCGCCACCCGCGCACCCACACGCCGATGACGGTGCCGTTCAACGAAGCGGCGCTGCTCGCCGTCGCGCGCCTGTTCTCCTACGACCCGAAAACGACCGCGCTGCTGCCGCTGTTGCTGAGCGAGGCGGCGGCCGGGCGACCCGAGCCGCTCATGGCGCAGGCCGAGCTGATGTTCGGTTCGCTCGGCGACGAGCTGGCGCACGGCATGGAGCTGTCCGTGACCTGTGCCGAGGACGCCGACCTGCTGCAGTCGCTTCCGGCGGACCGTGACCGGTTGATGGGCAACGTGCTGCCGGACTTCGTGCGCGCGCAGTGCGAAGTGTGGCCGCACGCCGCACGCCCGCCCGACTTCAAGCAGCCGGTGGTGTCCGACAAGCCGGTGCTGCTGCTGTCGGGGGAGTACGACCCGGTCACGCCGCCGCGCTACGCCGAGCAGGTGGCCGGCACGCTGTCGAACAGCCGCAACCTGGTGGCCAGGGGCGAGGGCCACACGCCGGCCGCTACGGGCTGCATGCCGCGGCTGCTGCGCGAGTTCGTCGAGAAACTGCAACCCAAGGCGCTCGATGCGAGCTGCCTCGACGCGCTCGGCGACACACCCTTCTTCCTCGACTCCCTGGGGCCCGCGCCATGATCGAACTGCAGAACTTGGCCAAGTCGTTCGGCGCGGTGCGCGCCGTGGAGCAGGTGTCGTTCCGCGCCGAGGACGGCCGCATCACCGGCCTGCTCGGGCCCAACGGCGCCGGCAAGACCACCACGCTGCGCATGCTGTGCACGCTGCTGCGCCCGGAGCGCGGCACGATCCGCATCGACGGCGCCGACGCGCTGGCCGATCCCGAGGCGGCGCGACGGCGCCTCGCGGTGCTGCCGGATTCGCGCGGCCTGTACAAGCGCCTGACCGCGCGCGAGAACATCGAGTATTTCGGCCGCCTGCACGGGCTCGACGAGGCGACGCTGCGCGAGCGCACCGACCGCCTGATTCGCGAGCTGGACCTGGGCGAGGTCGAGCACCGCTACGCCGAGGGTTTCAGCCAGGGCCAGCGCGTGAAGACCGCCATCGCGCGGGCGCTGGTGCACGCGCCGCAGAACCTGCTGCTCGACGAGCCGACCAACGGGCTCGACGTCATGGCCACGCGGGCGCTGCGCGAGTTGCTGCTGCGCCTGCGCGGCGAGGGCCGCTGCATCGTGTTCTCCAGCCACGTCATGCAGGAAGTGGCCGCGCTGTGCGACACCATCGTGGTCATCGCGCACGGCCGCGTCGTCGCGCAGGGCTCACCCGACGAGATCCGTGCCCAGGCCGGCGAGCCCAACCTCGAGGACGCCTTCGTCAAGGTCATCGGCACGGGCGAGGGCCTGCTCGCATGAGCTCCGTGAAGAGGCGGGCCTGGATCACGGTATTCGCCAAGGAAGCGCGCGAGAACCTGCGCGACCGCCGCACGCTCGGCTCGGCGCTGCTGCTGGGTCCGCTGATGTTCCCTGCCATCCTGGTGGCGATGCTGACGCTCGTCGGTGGCCGCATCGCCGGTGACCTGGAGAAGAAGCTGTCGCTGCCGGTCGTCGGCGCGGAGCACGCGCCGAACCTGGTGACCTGGCTGCGCCAGCAGGGCGTGGAGATCCAGCCGGCGCCGGCCGATCCGGTCGCGGCGGTGCTGCGCAAGCAGGCCGAGCTGGTGCTCGTGATCCCGCCCAGCTATGCCGAGGACTGGCGTGCCGGGCGGCCGGCGACGCTCGAGCTGCACTTCGATCGCACGCGCGACCGCGCGCAGACCACGCTCAACCGCGTGCGCACGCTGCTGGAAGGCTACGGCGCCACCCTCGGCGCGCTGCGCCTGGCCGCGCGCGGCATCGATCCGTCGATTGCGCGCGCCGTGGCCGTGGTCGAGCGTGACGCCGCGCAAGTGGACCCCTTGCTGGCGTTCCTCATGGCGTTCTTCCCGTACGGCCTGATGTTCGCGGCCTTCATTGGCGGCATGTACCTGGCCATCGACTCCACCTCCGGCGAACGCGAGCGCCTCACGCTCGAGCCGCTGCTGCTCAACCCGGTGTCGCGCACGCAACTGGTGCTCGGCAAGCTCGCCGCGACCGTGCTGTTCTCCACGGTCAGCCTGGCGCTGTGCGTGGCGGCAATGGCGTTCGGCCTGACGCTGGTCCCGGAGATGCCGGGCGGCATCCGCCTGGCGCTGCCGCCGCTGAAGGCGCTGCAGATCCTGCTGATCGCGCTGCCGGTGGTGCTGGTGGCCTCGGCTTCGCAGATGCTGATCGCGTCGTTCACGCGCAGCTATCGCGAGGCGCAGACCTGGATGCAGATGTTCCTGCTGTTCCCGATGCTGCCGAGCGTGATCCAGGTGATCAGCCCGGTGGACGCCACGCCAGCGACGCTGCTGACGCCGGTGCTGGGACAGAGCGTGCTGATCAGCCTGGTCGGCAAGGGCCGGCCGCTGGAACTCGCGCAGCTGGCGATGACCTGGGGCGGGACCCTGCTGGCCGGCGCGCTGTTCGCGGCCGCCGTGGTCTGGTTCTACCGCCGGGAAAAGCTGGTCGCGTAAGAGCGCCTCTCAGGCGCGACCCGGCTTGGCGCGAATTTCCTCGTCCAGGTCCTTCGAGCGCAAGCGCTTCTGGATCGCGCGCAGGATGCCGGTGCTGTCGAGCCCGCACTGCGCCAGCAGTTCCTCGCGCGTGCCGTGCTCGACGAACTGGTCGGGCAGGCCGAGGTTGAGCACCGGCACCGTGTGGTGCTGGGCGAGCAGGACTTCGTTCACCGCGCTGCCGGCGCCGCCGTGGCGCACGTTGTCCTCGACCGTCACGAACAGGTCGGTCTCGTTGGACAGCTCGAGGATCATCTCGGTGTCGAGCGGGCGCACGAAGCGCATGTCCACGACCACGGCGTCGAGGATTTCCGCGGCCTCGAGCGAGGGCTGCACCATCGCGCCGAATCCGAGGATCGCGACGCGCGGGCGGCGGCGGCCGCGCGCCTCGCGCGCGATGCGCGCCTTGCCCACGACCAGCGTCTCGAGGTCGCGCGTGATTTCGACGCCGGGCCCGCCGCCGCGCGGATAGCGGATCGCGCTCGGCTGGTTCAGCGTGAGGCCGGTGGACAGCATGCGCCGGCATTCCGCCTCGTCCGACGGCGCCATAACAACCAGGCCCGGGATGCAGCGCAGGAATGAAAGGTCAAAGGCCCCATGGTGAGTTGCACCGTCCGCTCCCACCAGGCCACCCCTATCGAGCGCGAACACCACGGGCAGGTTCTGGATGGCGACGTCGTGGATCAACTGGTCGTAGGCGCGCTGCAGGAACGTGGAATAGATCGCGACCACCGGCTTGAGGCCCCCGCAGGCCATGCCCGCGGCCAGCGTCACCGAGTGCTGCTCGGCGATGCCGACGTCGAAGTAGCGATCCGGGAAGCGCTGGGCGAAGTCGACCAGGCCGGAGCCCTCCCGCATGGCCGGCGTGATGGCGACCAGCCTGGGGTTCTTCTCCGCGGCGTCGCACAGCCAGTCGCCGAACACCTGCGTGTAGCTCGGCTTGGCCGCGGCCTTCCTGGGCGGGAACGCGCCGGTGACCGGATCGAACTGGGTGACGCCGTGGTAGGTGATCGGGTCGGCCTCGGCCGGCTCGAAACCTTTCCCCTTGTACGTGATCAGGTGCAGCAGTTGCGGGCCCTTGGCGGACTTGAGCCGCTCGAGCTGGCGCAGCAACGCCGGCAGGTCGTGGCCGTCCATCGGGCCCGTGTACGTGAAGCCGAGCGTCTCGAACAGCGCGCCCGGATGGTCGAGATGCGCCTCGTTGCGGGCTTCGTCGATCGGCGGCCGCGCCGAGTGCGGCGCCGCCATGCCGAGTTTCTTGACCAGCCGCGCCGAGTAGTCGCGCAGCGCGCCGACGTTCTCGGAGATCGACATGTCGTTGTCGTTGAGGATCACGAGCACGTCGAGGCCGAGGTGGCCGATGTGGTTGAGCGCCTCGAACGCCATGCCGGCGGTCATGCCGCCGTCGCCGACGACGGCGACGAACCGGCGGGTGTCCTTTTGCAGCCGCGCCGCCGCGGCCATGCCGGCAGCGGCCGACAGCGCGGTCGAGGAATGCCCGGCGCCGAAGGTGTCGTACTCGCTCTCGTCGCGCGTCAGGAACGGGTGCAGCCCGCCGTGGCGGCGGATGGTGTCGAGCCGCGCGCGGCGGCCGGTCAGCATCTTGTGCGGGTAGGCCTGGTGGCCGACGTCCCACACCAGCCGGTCGTTGGGCGTGTCGAACACGCGGTGCAGCGCGATCGTCAGCTCGACCGTGCCCAGGTTGGCGGCGAAGTGCCCGCCGATGCGGCCCAGCGTTTCAATGAGATAACGCCGCATCTCGACCGCGAGCGCGGTGAGCTCTTCGGCTGGCAGGCGGCGCAGCTCCACCGGCGTGTTCACGCGGCCGAGTAGGGCGTAGCCGGGGATGTCGGTCATGGGTCGCGAATTATACGCGCCCGGCCTGCCGTTCAAGGCGCCTTGCACGCCAGTTGCACAAGCTACCGCCGGCGGCCCTCGATGTGGTCGGCGAGCCAGAGCAGCGGCGCGGCCTTGTCGCCGAAGGGCTCGAGGCAGGCGCGGGCGCGGTCGAACAACTCGAGCGCGCGGGCCTTGGCGGCCGACATGCCGATGATGGACGGGTAGGTGGGCTTGTTGCGGTTGTGGTCCTTGCCCGTGTTCTTGCCGGTCTGCAGCGTGTCGCCCTCGATGTCGAGGATGTCGTCCTGGATCTGGAAGGCCAGGCCGAGCGCCTTGCCATAGTCATCCAGCGCGTCCAGGTGCGCGCTGTCGAGCGGCGCGCCGGCGTAGCAGGCCATCAGCACGCTGGCGCGGATCAGCGCGCCGGTCTTGTGGATGTGCATGGCCTCGAGCTCGGCCACCGAGATGCGCTGGCCGGTGGACTGCAGGTCGATGGCCTGGCCGCCGGCCATGCCGCGGCTGCCGCCGGCGTCGGCCAGCAGCTCGATCATCTTCAGCCGCTGGCGCGGATCGAGCCCGGCGTCGGTATCGTGCGTGAGCGCATAGAACGCCAGCGCCTGCATGGCGTCGCCGGCCAGGATCGCCAGCGCCTCGTCGAACTGCTTGTGCACGGTGGGCTGGCCGCGGCGCAGGTCATCGTCGTCCATCGCCGGCAGGTCGTCGTGCACCAGCGAATAGGCGTGGACCAGCTCGACCGCGACGGCCGCCGGGTCGAGCGCGCGCGGCGCCACGCCGAGCACCTCGCCGGTGGCGTAGATCAGCAGCGGCCGCAGGCGCTTGCCGCCGCTGGCGGCGTAGCGCATCGCCTCGTGCAGCCGCGGCGGGTACTGGGTGGCCGGCGGCAGCCAGTGGCCCAGCGCCTGGTCGAGGCGCGCGAGGTAGCCGGGCAGGCGCTCGCCGAAGTCCAAGCGGCGTCAGTCCTTCTCGGCGGGCGCCGTGCCGTCGCCGAGCAGCTGCTTGACCTTCAGCTCGGCGGTCTCCAGCGACTGGCGGCACTGCTTGGTGAGGGCCACGCCGCGCTCGAACAGCTGCAGCGATT
>JANNLM010000056.1:0-1589 GCA_031396825.1 Gammaproteobacteria bacterium
GCTACTGCACCTTGATGCGGATCAGTTCCTGGCCGTTGGGGTCGACGACGTGCACCGCGCAGGCGATGCATGGATCGAAGCTGTGGATCGTGCGCAGGATCTCGATCGGCTGGGTCGTGTCGGCCAGCGTATGGCCTTTGAGCGCCGCTTCGTACGGCCCGTCCTGGCCTTGCGGATCGCGCGGCCCGGCGTTCCAGGTGCTCGGCACCACGGCCTGGTAGTTGGTGATCTTGCCGTCGTCGATCACGATCCAGTGCGCGAGGCCACCGCGCGGCGCCTCGGTGAAGCCGACGCCCTGCGCATGCTTGGGCCACTCGGACGGATCCCACAGCTTCTCGTTGAAGGTGCGCACGTCGCCGGACTTGATGTTGGCCATCAGCGCGTCGTACCAGCCGGGCATCGCGTCGGCGATGATCTTGGTCTCGAGCGTGCGCGCCGCGGTGCGGCCCAGCGTCGAGAACATCGACTCCAGCGGCAGTCCCAACTTGCCGAGCGCCATGCCGGCCAGTTCCCGGGTCGGCTCGTGGCCGGAGGCGTACAGCATCAGCACGCGCGCCAGCGGCCCGACTTCCATCGGGTGGCCCTTCCAGCGCGGCGACTTCAGCCACGAGTAGCTGGCGTCGGTGTCGAGGTGCTCGTACGGGGGCTTGGGGCCGTCGTACTTGAACTCGGTCTCTCCTTTATAGGGATGCAGGCCGGCGTCCTTGCCGCCCTGGTACTGGTACCAGGAGTGGGCGACGAACTCCTTGATCTCGTCCTCGGCGTTGAGGTCGACCGGGTGGATCGTCGACAGGTCGCGGTTCAGGATCGCGCCGCGCGGGACCAGCAGCGGGCTGCCGGCCCTGCCGTCGGCCGGGAACTCGCCGTAGGTCATGAAATTGCCGATGCCCTCGCCGTGGCCCGGCTTCGCCCAGTCCTTGTAGAACGAGGCGATGGCCAGCGTGTCGGGCACGTAGACCTCGTCCACGAACGCGCGCATCTGCGTGATGATGTCGGCGATGCGCGCCAGCCCGATCGCGTTGACCGCGGTCGAGCCGGTGCCCGCCCCGGCGTGCATGCTGATCGCCGACGGCGCGCCGCCGACGAGAAAGTTCGGGTGCGGGTTCTTGCCGCCGAAGATCGTCAGGATCTGGGCGACGTCGCGCTGCCAGGAGAGCGCGTCGAGGTAGTGCGCCACCGCCATCAGGTTGGCTTCGGGCGGCAGCTTGTAGGCGCTGTGGCCCCAGTAGGCGTTGGCGAAGATGCCGAGCTGGCCGGATTCGACCAGCTTCTTCACCTTGTTCTGCGCGTCGGCGAAATAGCCCGGCGAGGAGCGCGCGTACGGCGAAATCGATTGCGCCAGCGCCGAGGTCGCCTTCGGGTCGGCTTTCAGCGCCGACACGACGTCCACCCAGTCGAGCGCGTGCAGGTGGTAGAAGTGCATGACGTGGTCGTGCACGTATTGCGACGCGATCATCAGGTTGCGGATCAGCTGGGCGTTGGCCGGGATCTCGTACTTCAGCGCGTCCTCGACCGCGCGCACCGAGGCGATGCCGTGCACCAGCGTGCAGACGCCGCAGATGCGCTGGGCGAAGGCCCAGGCGTCGCGC
>JANNLM010000077.1:0-9351 GCA_031396825.1 Gammaproteobacteria bacterium
CGGGCGTCGAACTCCTCGAAGAAGAAGTACTCCATCGCGTTCAGGAACACCATGCCGAACAGCGCGACGTACAGCGCGGCCGCCAGCACCACGCGATGGAGGCGCGCGGCATACCAGGCCTGCGGCAGCACCGTGAGGTAGAGCGCGAACGGAGCGAGCAGGTAGAGCAGCTCGACGGCGTCGTTGACCGCACCCAGGCCCAGGATGACCGGGACGCGCGCCGCACCGATGCCGGCCTCGCCGCCGAAGTGCAGCCACAGCGCCACGCGCAGCAGCGCCGACAACAACAGATAAACCGCCCCGAGCGCGAACAGCGGGCGGTAGCGCGGCAACGCCAGATCCAGCGTTGAAAGTCCCATGCCGCATGCTGCGCGCCGGCATGTGCGCGTCCCGTCGGGGACGCGTCAAGGTTTCGTCAAACGACCCCGGCTTTGGCCGTGAACGTCACGGTGAAGGTGGCGCCCTGCCCCGGCGCGCTGCCGAACGAGATCGCCCAGCCCTGCCGGTCGCAGATGCGCCGGACGATGTGCAGGCCGAGCCCGAAGCCGCTGCTGCGGCTGCCGCGGTAGCCGCGCTCGAACAGTTGCGCCAGGTCCCCTTGCGGGATGCCGGCACCGCCGTCGCGCACGGTCACGCGCGCGCCGTCCTGCACCAGCTCGACCTCGGCCGTACCGGCGTGCTGCACCGCGTTGCCGAGCAGGTTGCCGATGACGATGGCCGCCAGCGCGCGCGGCACCTGCGGCCCCGGTGCGCCGAGCCGCGCCGACGGCGCGCGTCCCGGCTGCGCCGCGACCGCCTCCTGGGCGGCCTGTCGCAGCGGCACCATCGTCTCGTCCGCCGGCTCGCCCTCGCGCGCCATCAGCAGCAGCGCCTGCGTGGTGGCCTGCATCTGTTGCGCGGCGCGCGCGATGCGCTCGACGGCCGGCCGCAACGCGTCCGGCAGCGCGGCATCGCCGGCCAGGCGCTCGGCGGCGGTGGCGATCACGGCGATCGGCGTGCGCAGCTCGTGGCTGGCGTCCTCGGTGAAGGCGCGCTCGCGCTCGATGAAATCCGCCAGGCGGCCAAGGTAGTAATCGAAGGCCGACGCGATGATGCCGAGTTCGGCGTCGGGATAGCGCGGCGCCAGCGCGGCGGCCGCGCGGCCCGGATCCAACGCCGCGATGTCCGCGGCCAGGCGCGCCACCGGCTCGTGCACCACGCGCGAGAGGCGCCAGCCGACCGCGCCGGCCAGGCCCGTGGCCAGCAGTACGCCGAGGGCCAGGCATAGGGTCAGCCAGGCCTCGCGTTCCTCGACCGAGGTGATGTCGTAGGTCAGGTAGAAGCGCTTGTCCTGCAGCGTGAAGTTGGCGACCTGGAAGTTGCGCCCCTCGATCAGCACGTCGTGCCAGATGCCGGGCGGGATGTCGCGCAGTTCGACCGGCAGGGTGTCCGTGTCGGCGGGATCGACGACGTAGCTGCGCAGCTCGCTCGACCGCGGCGGCAACTGGCTGCGGTCCTCGCGGTACAGGCGCGCGTACTCGTCCACTTCGCGCTGCATCAGCTCGAGCAGCAGCTTGTCCTCGACGTACTCCTGGCTGGCGAAGACGCCCAGCGCGCCCAGCGAGCTGATGACGAACACCAGCCCGGTGCTGGCCAGCGTGAAGCGCAGGCGCAGGCTCGGCCTAAGGCGCATCGGGCACGCGGATCTGGTAGCCGATGCCGTGCACGGTGTGCAGCAGCTTGACCGGGTACGGCTTGTCCACCACGGCGCGCAGCGCGTGCAGGTGGGAGCGCAGCGCATCGCTCTCCGGCGGCAGGTCGCCCCACATCGCCATCTCGACCTCGCGGCGCGGCAGCACGCGCGGCGACGCGCGCATCAGCAGGATCAGCAGCTTCAGCGCGGTCGGCGGGAGGTCGAGCGTGGCGTCGCCGCGCCGCACCTGCAGCGTGTCGACGTTGACGCTGAGGTCGCCCACGCGCAGCACCACGCCGTCCCCGCCCTGGCCGCGACGGACCAGCGCCTGCAGCCGCGCCTCGAGTTCCTGCAGCGCGAAGGGCTTCACCAGGTAGTCGTCGGCGCCGACGCCGAAGCCGCCGAGCTTGTCCTGCAGCGTGTCGCGCGCGGTCAGCATCAGCACCGGCACGCGGCTGTGCGCCTCCTGGCGCAGCTTGCGGCACAGCGTGAAGCCGTCCATGCCCGGCAAGCCGAGGTCGAGGATGATGGCGTCGTAGGCGTTGACCACGGCGAGGTGCAGGCCGGTCACGCCGTCGCCGGCCGCGTCCATGACGTGGCCGCGCGCTTCCAGGTGCTCGCAGATGTTGGCCGCGAGGTCCTGGCTGTCCTCAATCAGCAGCAGGTGCATGACGCGGATCCCACAGGCGACGACGATACACGGCAGTGTACGCGCCAAGCGCGACCGCCCAGGCGATGGCCGCCGACGTCAGGTCGTGCGACGGAAAGTGCATGCCGCGCGCCCATTGGGTGGCCGCGAACGCGAGCCCGAGCGCCAGGCCGGCGGCGAGGCCGGCCCGGCGCCAGCGCGGCCGCTCGCGGAACAGGAAATACAGCGCGACCAGCGAGAAGGCCGCCGATGAGTGCCCCGCGGGGAAACACTCGCCGCCGCGCCGGGGCTGCTGCGCGCCGTAGGCCGGCAGGTCCCTCGGGCATTCCACGGCGGTGACATGCTTGCCGAGCGACACCAGCGATGCGGTCAGCCCGATGCACAGCAGCAAGTAGCACGCGGGCCGCCGCCACGGGCGCCACGCCAGCGCCGCCAGCGTCGCCAGCACCACCGCGGCGATGAGCCCGCGCTCACCGCCATGCAAGGCCCGCCCCAGCGCAGGGTCGAGCAGCCAGCGCTGCGCCGCCGGATCGTAGAAGGCGTCCGCCAGCGCCCAGTCCCAGCCTCCGAGATGAATGCCGGCCGCCAGGCCGGCGCACAGCAGCGCGGGCAGCAGCGCGTGGGTCAGCCAGAAGGTTTGCGTCCCGTTCATCGTGCGCATGCTGCGCAACGACGCGGCGGCGGCGCGTCAAGGACCCGTCAAGATTTCGTGAACATCCTTTTTAGACGGCCACCGGCGCCGGAATGTGCGGGTGGTGCTCGTAGCCGGTCAGCTCGAAGTCCTCGTACCTGAAGGCGAACAGGTCCTTCACCGCCGGGTTGAGCTTCAGGCGCGGCAGCGGCTTGGGCGCGCGCGACAGTTGCAGCTTGGCCTGCTCGAGGTGGTTGGTGTACAGGTGGCAGTCGCCGCCGGTCCAGATGAACTCGCCCGGCTTAAGGCCGGTCACCTGCGCGACCATCATCACCAGCAGCGCGTACGAGGCGATGTTGAACGGCACGCCGAGGAAGATGTCGGCGCTGCGCTGGTACAGCTGGCACGACAGCCGGCCGTCCACCACGTAGAACTGGAAGAACGCGTGGCACGGCGCCAGCGCCATCTGGTCGAGCTCGCCGACGTTCCAGGCCGACACGATCAGGCGGCGCGAATCCGGATTGCCGCGGATCTGGTCGAGCAGCAGCTGGACCTGGTCCACGCTGTGGCCGTCGGGCGTGGGCCAGGAGCGCCACTGCTTGCCGTAGACCGGCCCGAGCTCGCCCTTGTCGTCGGCCCACTCGTCCCAGATGGTGACGCCGTGGTCCTTGAGGTACTTGACGTTGGTCTCGCCGCGCAGGAACCAGAGCAGTTCGTAGGCGATGGATTTCAGCGGCAGCTTCTTGGTGGTGACCATCGGAAAGCCCTGCGCCAGGTCGAAGCGCATCTGGTACCCGAACACCGACAGCGTGCCGGTGCCGGTGCGGTCGGACTTGGGCGTGCCCGTCTCGAGCACGTGGCGCATCAGGTCCAGGTACTGCCTCATGCGGCCGCTCCTTTCTTGTAGCCCCACGCCAGCATCGCAGCGCCGGCGACGATCATCGGCACGCTCAGCACGATGCCCATGGTCAGCCAGTCGCCGGCAAGGTAACCGATGTGCGAGTCCGGCAGGCGCACCGCTTCCACCGCGCTGCGGAACACGCCGTACAAAAGGAGAAACAGCCCGGCGACCGCCATGCGCGGCCGCGGCTGGCGGCCGAACCACCACAGCACGGCAAGCAGGACCGCGCCCTCGAGGAAGGCCTCGTACAGCATGCTCGGGTGGCGCGGCTCCGCCGTCGGCGCGCTGCGGAACACCATGCCCCACGGCAGGTCGGTGGGCTTGCCCCACAACTCGCCGTTGATGAAGTTGCCGATGCGTCCGGTGAGCAGGCCGACCGGGATCAGCGGCGCGGCGAAGTCGCCGACCACGAAGGGGTCGAGCTTGCAGGTGCGCGCGTACCAGAGGTAGGCCACCACCACGCCGAGCAGGCCGCCGTGGAAGGACATGCCGCCTTCCCAGATGCGCAGGATCATCAGGGGATCGTTGAGGAACGCGCCCTGGGTGTAGAAAAACACGTAGCCGAGGCGCCCACCGAAGATCACGCCAAGGGCGACGTAGAACAGCAGGTCGTCCACGCGCTCGCGCGGCCAGTTCCAGTGCGGCTGCTTGGCACGGACGGTGCCGAGCCACCAGGCGCCGGCGAAGCCGACCAGGTACATGAGCCCGTACCAGTGGATGGCGATGTTGATCGCCTTGCCGAGCACCGTGAACTCGGGGATCGAGAACGCGACGGGGTCGAAGTTCGGATGGACGAGCATGGGCGGCGCATTCTAGCCGTTATGCTCTGCTCCGAACTGCCATGCCGCCGCTCCCC
This sequence comes from Gammaproteobacteria bacterium, assembly GCA_031396825.1. Taxonomy (GTDB): domain Bacteria; phylum Pseudomonadota; class Gammaproteobacteria; order Nevskiales; family Nevskiaceae; genus JACPFV01. The sequence continues at coordinate 4,710 of JANNLM010000077.1, forward strand.
CGCTGGACCCTGACCGCGCCGCAACTGATCCTCGCGGCGGCGCTGGCCAACGCCGCGCTGTACCACGCCCCGCTCTACACCTTCGCGCTGGCCAACCTCGACACGGGATCGGCGCGCGGCCTGCTCACCCTGCTGACACTGGTCGTGCTGGTGCTCGCCACCACCTGCCTGCTGTTCGGCGCGCTGGCGCTCGCGTCCGAGCGCGTGGTGCGGCCGCTGCTGATGGCCGCGGCGATCGGCAACTCGATCGCGCTGTACTTCGTGTCGAGCTACGGCGTGGTCCTCGACAAGGCGATGATGGGCAACGTTTTCGCCACCAACGTGGCCGAAGCAGGCGAACTGCTCCACCCGCGGATGCTGGCGTTCATGTTGTTACTGGGCGCGCTGCCCTGCTGGTTGCTGTCGCGCGTCACGCTGCGCCAGACCCCATGGCTCAGGCGCCTCGCGTTCATCGGCCTGGTGTTTGCCGTCACGCTGGGCTGGGCCTGGGCCAACGCCCCGAGCTGGCTGTGGATCGACCACAACGCGCGGCGCCTCGGCGGCTTGACGATGCCCTGGTCGTACGCCGTCAACGGTTCACGCCGCCTGATGGAACTGACCGCGCCGCGCGAGCAGAAGCTGCTGCCGGCGGCTCACTTCACCGCGAACGGCAAGTCGATCGTCGTGCTGCTGATCGGCGAGGCCGCTCGGGCGCAGAACTTCTCGCTGTATGGCTATCCGCGCCCGACCAACCCGCGCCTGGCCGGGATGGACGTGGCCGCGCTGCGGCACGCGCGCACCTGCTCCACCTACACCACGGCCTCGCTGGCCTGCCTGCTGTCGCACCTCGACTCGGGCCGCGGCTCGTGGGAGCCGCTGCCGAGCTACCTGCAGCGCAGCGGCGTGGATGTGGTCTGGCGAACCCGCAACTGGGGTGAGCCACGGATGGAGGTGCAGACTTTCCAGCGCGCCCGCGAGTTGCGGCCGGACTGTCGCGGCGATGGCTGCGATCACGACGAGGTGCTGCTGCAGGGGCTGGAGGCGCGCATCCGCGCCTCGACCCAGGACCGCATCTTCGTCGTGCTGCACCTGGGGGGCAGCCATGGGCCGGCGTATCACAACAAATATCCGGCGCGGTTCGCGACCTTCAAGCCGGTCTGCACCTCGGTCGAGCTGCAGCAGTGCACCCACGACGAACTGGTCAACGCCTACGACAACACCATCGTCTACGCCGACCACGTGATCGCCGAGGCCATCGGCGTCCTGCAGGCGCTCGCGCCGACGCCGGCGCTGCTGATGTACGTCTCCGACCACGGCGAGTCGCTCGGCGAGTACGGCCTGTACCTGCACGGCACGCCGTACTCGATCGCGCCGGACGTGCAGAAAGACATTCCCTTCATCGCCTGGATGTCACCGGAGTTCCGCGCGCGCAAGTCCCTGCACGTGCCGGAGCAGCCCTCGCAGGCGCACGTCTTCCACAGCGTCATGGGCGCGCTCGACTTGCGCAGCGAAATTTACCGGCCCGAGCTGGACCTCTTCTCCGATCAGACCACCCGGCAGTAGAAGGTCTTGAGGTAGCGCGTCTCGGGGATGGCGGGATGGACCGGGTGGTCCGGCCCCTGCCCGCCCTGCTCCAGGATCTGCAGGCGGCGGCCGGCGGTGCGCGACTCGCGCAGCAGGATGCGCTGCAGCGAATCGGCGTCGAGGTGGTGCGAGCACGAGCACGACACCAGGATGCCGTCGGGCGACAGCAGCTCCATCGCGGTCTTGTTCAGCGCGCCGTAGTGCGCGCCACCGGTCTCGAGGTCCTTCTTGCGCTTGATCAGCGCCGGCGGATCCACCACGACCACGTCGAAGCGCTTCTGCTGCTGGCGCAGCTCGCGCAGCAGGTCGATGGCCTTGCCCTGCAACGTCTCGAGCTTCATGCCGTTGAGCTCGGCGTTGCGCGCCGCGCCGGCCAGCGCCGGCTCGGAGCTGTCGATGGCGGTCGCGCTCGCCGCACCGGCCTTCAGCGCGCGCAGCGACCAGCCGCCCAGGTAGCTGAACACGTCGAGGACGTTCTTGCCCGGGACGTACTTGGCCAACGCGTCGCGATTGCTGCGCTGGTCGAAGAACCAGCCGGTCTTCTGGCCGGTCTTCACGGGAATTTCGAAACGCACGCCGGCTTCGTCGAGGGTGACCGTGTCCGGCACCTCGCCGATCTCCTCGACGGCTTCCGGCAGGCCTTCGGTCTCGCGCATGCCGACGTCGTTGCGCAGCAGGATGCCGCGCGGCGCCAGCGCGTGCTTCAGCCCGTCGAGGATCGCGGGCTTGAGCCGGTCCATGCCGGCAGTGGCCATCTGCACGACGCAAACATCGCCATAGCGGTCCACCACCAGTCCCGGCAGGCCGTCGGCCTCGCCGTAGACCAGCCGGTAGAACGGCTTGTCGTACAGCCGATCGCGCAAGGCCAGCGCGCTGCGGATGCGGTTGGCGAACCAGTCCGCGTTGATCTCGGCCTTGCCATTGCTGGTCAGCACCCGCGCCGCCAGCAACGTGCGCGGATTGGCGTATGCCACGCCCATGACCTTGCTGCGCGCATCGACGACGCGGCACAGGGCGCCGGGCTCGAACGACGTCAGCGGCGTCGCGGACGTGTCCACCTCGTTGGAGTAGATCCACAGGTGGCCGGCACGCAGGCGGCGTTCTTCGCGCGGCTTGAGCCGCAGTTCAGGGAGGGACATGGGTGCCGCTATTGTCGCTTACAACGCGGCGATGCACTCGATTTCGACGCGGGCGCCCAGCGCCAGACCGCTGGCGCCCAGCGCGCTGCGCGCCGGCATCTTGCCGGGCGGGAAGTAGGTCACGTAGACCTCGTTCATCGCCGCCCACTCCTTCATGTCGGCCAGGAACACCGTGCATTTCGCGACGCGGTCCATGCCCACGCCGTAGCGCGCGAAGCCTTCCTTGATGAGTTCCATGGTCTGGCGCGTCTCGGGCTGGATGCCGCCCTCCACCAGCTTCCTGGTGGCCGGGTCGAAGCCGAGCTTGCCGGACTGGAACAGCAGGTCGCCCACGCGCACCGCGTCGGCGAACGGCTGCTTGCGTTCCGGATCGCCGGGATTCGGGTGGTGCTCGACGTGGGCGCGCCCCGCATGTTGGGTCGCGCAACCGGCCAGGAGGACGGCACCGAGGGCGATGACGAGGAGCCGGGTCATGTCAGATCTCTCCATTCTTGGCGAAGCGCGTGAGGTGCTCGGCGGCGCGGAACGCCAGCGCCTGGATGGTCATGGTCGGCTGGCCGCGGCCCGAGGTCACGAAACTGCTGCCGTCGCAGATGAACAGGTTCTTCACCTCGTGCGAGCGGTGGAAGCGGTCCACCACCGAGGTCCTGGGGTCGTCGCCCATGCGGCAGGTGCCGAGCAGGTGCGTGCCGACGCTGGAGGCCTCGATCGGCTCGCGCCAGGACTTGCGCGCGCCGGCGGCGCCGAGCAGTTCCATGGAGCGGTCCTGCAGGAACTTCGCCAGCTTCAGGTCTTCCGGATGGTCGTGGTAGGTCACGCGCAGCGCGGGACGGCCGAGCGGATCCTTGAGCTTGGGGTCGAGCGTGATGTTGTTCGAGTCCACCGCCAGCGAGGTGCCGCTGCCGAGCACGGCCATGTGGCGCGTGAAGGCGTGCGCGAGGTACTTCTTGTACTCCGCGCCCCAGCCCGGCACGTCGGGCGGCACCGTGGTCAGCGCGAACAGCATCGGCGAGTGCGCCAGGAACGGGCGGGCGTCGATGCCGCCGCCGCCGTAGAAGCCGCGCTTGGGATCCGACTCGTAGAAGTCGTGGACGATGCGCGTGCACTGGATGCTCTTGTAATCGTTGAGCGGCTCGTCGAACACGCCGTGCGACACCGCGTGGCTGTTGAACATCAGGCCCTTGCCGACACGGCCGTTGTTGTTGGCCAGGCCCTGCGGGAATTTTCCGGAGCTCGACATCAGCAGCAGGCGCGGCGTCTCGGCGCCGTTGGCGCACAGCACCACGGCCCTGGCCTTCTGCGCCTGCGGGCGGCCCTTCTCGTCCCAGTACTGCACCTCGCTGGCGCGCCCGTCCTTGCCGGTCTCGACGCGATACACGGCGCAGCGCGCGCGCAGCTCGCAGCGGCCCGTGGCCAGCGCCTCGGGAATCATGGTCGCCAGCGTCGAGGACTTGGCGTTTGCCTCGCAGCCGAAGCCCATGCAGAAGCCGCAGTGGATGCAGCCGGGGCGCCCGTTGTACGGCTGCGACAGGATCGCGACCGGCGCGACCTGCGGGTGCAGGCCGAGCTTGTTGGCGGCGGCCTCGAGCAGCGCGCCGGAGGACTTCAGCGGCATCGGCGGCAGCGGATAGGGCCTGGAGCGCGGCGGATCGAACGGCCCCGGCTCGCCGGACACGCCGATCTCCCAGTCCACGCGCGTGTAGTACGGCTCGAGCTCCTCGTAGGAGATCGGCCAGTCGTCGAAACCGGTGCCGGCGATCGCGCCGAGCTTGCTCTTCTCCTTGAAGTCGCTCGGCCGCAGGCGCCAGTAGTTGCCGGAGAAGTGCACGCTGCTGCCGCCGACGCCCTGCGAGTAGAGGGCCGGCGGCGGGTCGTTCTGCGCCTTGGCGGTGTCGGCCGCCGTGCGGCGATAGGTCTGGACGTTGAGGCTGCCGCCGAGC
>JANNLM010000097.1:0-7991 GCA_031396825.1 Gammaproteobacteria bacterium
GGACAAGATGGGCGGGCGCATCGCCGTCGAGAGCCGCCCCGGCGTCGGCAGCATCTTCCTGTTCACCGCCGAGTTCGGGCTCGGCGCGCAGGGCGCGGCCGCCGGCGCGGAGCGCACCACCACGCTGGCGCCGGCGCCGCCTACCTCGCTGCAGCGCACGGCCGTGCTGCGCGGCGCGCGCGTGCTGCTGGTCGAGGACAACGCGCTGAACCGCCAGCTGGCCCAGGAGATCCTGCAGCCGACTGGCGTGGTGCTGGATGTCGCCGAGAACGGCCCGGACGCGATCGGGGCCGTGCGCCAGAACGCCTACAACGCCGTGCTGATGGACGTGCAGATGCCGGGCATGGACGGGCTCGAGGCCACGCGCCGCATCCGCGCCGCGCCCGGCAGCGCCGCACTGCCGATCATCGCGCTGACCGCCAATGCCATGGAGCGCGACCGCGAGGACTGTTTCGCCGCGGGCATGAACGATTTCCTGACCAAGCCGATCGACACCGACCAGCTGCTGCTGACGCTGGCGCACTGGATCGGCGGCGCCGTCGCGCCGCTCGCCACGCCGGTCCGGCGCGAGCCCGCCGCGCCCCCGCCGCCCCCGCCGACGCTGCCGGCGGCGCTGCCGGGGATCGACCTCGCCAGCGCCGTCAAGCGCCTCGGCGGCCGCGAGAACCTGGTGCTGGACGTGCTGCACGGCCTGCTGCGCCAGTTCCCGGACGGCATCGAGCCGATGCGCGCCAGCCTCGACGCCGGGCGCGCCGAGGAGGCGCAGGTCGCCGCGCACACGCTCAAGGGGCTCGCCGCCACCGCCGGCTGCATGCGCCTGTCGGCCGCGGCGCGCGAGACCGAAGCCGCGATCAAGGCCGGCGCGGGCGATTGGCAGGCGCCGCTGGCGGAGCTCGCCGCCGCGCTCGCCGAAGTGCGCGCTTCCGCGTCGCAGCTGCCGGCCGGGACCCACCGGCCGCGCGCCGTGCGCACCACGCCGATCGACGTCGGCGCCGAGATGGCGAACCTCGACCGGCTGCTGCGCACCAACGACTCGGCGGCGCTGGAGCAGGTCGAGCTGCTGCTGCCGTCACTGCGCGCGCATTACCCGCGCGAAGTGCTCGACGTGCTGACGCGCAGCGTGCAGACCTTCGACTTCGACACCGCGCTCGGCATCCTCGAGACGCTGTCCGACGTGCGCGGGCCGCGCGCCGAAGCGCCGGCCGCGGCCAAGCTCGGCTAGGCGCTCAGCACAGCGGCGGCACGCACGGCAGCGACGGGCCCGGTTGCGGCGCCGGCACCGCGCGGGGATCGCGAGGGGCCCGCGCCGCCTCTTCCTCGAGGTCCAGCCACAGCACCAGCGGGCGGCGCAGCTGGTCGTCCGGCGGCAACTGGTGTTTGGCGTCGAACCGGCCCCACTGGCTGTTGGCGACGAAGTAGAAGCGCTTGTCGACCACCACGCCGAGCGTCGGCTCGTCGAATTCCTTGCGGCTCGCCGCCAGCACGCTGGCGCCGGTGACCTTGCGGCCGCGGGAGTCCAGGCGCAGGCGCACGACGCGATGCGGGCGCACGCCGTTCTGGATCGCGATCAGCTGGTCGCCGTAGCGTGCCAGCCCGTCGATGCCGTACAGGCTGACGCCGCGCGCCGCCTCGACCCGCGTCAGCTCGCGTTTCTCGAGATCGAAGTAGTACAGGCCCTGCGTGTAATCGGCCACGTACAGGCCGCGCTCGCGGCGATCCGCCGCCACGCCTTGCGGCGACGACAGCGCGCCGGGCTTTGTGACCGCCACCAGCGCGCCGGCCTTGGCGTCGAGCCGGTACAGCATGCCGCCGCTGCTGTCGGTGGCGTACACGGTGCCGTCGTCGAGCACGGCGACGTCGCCCAGTGCGTGCGGACCGGGCCCGTCCGGCACGAAGCGGTGCTTCGCCTTGCCGGAATCGAGGTCGTAGGCAAGCAGTGCGGTGCGGCCGAGCTCGGCGGCGCCCACGCCCTTCGCCTCGGGCACCGCGGCGCTGGCGACCCACAGCAGGCGCCGCTCCGCGTCGGCCGCCATGCCGAGCGCGGCCCACAGGCCGTCCGCGGCGAACGCCTGTTCGGTGTCGTCGCGGCGCACGCGCTGGATGCGCCGCTCGTGCACCGAGCCGACGAAGAAGTGCTTGCGCTCGTCGTCGTAGGCGATGCCCTCCGGGATGAAGGTCGGGCTGAGCAGCCGGAACGCGCGCGCGGGCTCGCCGCGCGGCTCGCGGTTGCGGGCGAACGCGCGCCGCACCGACTTTAAGCCGCGCGCGTCCTTGAGCGAGGCGAAGTCGGCGTCCGCGCCCGGATCGAAGGACAGGCCCATGCGGGCCAGTTGCTCGAGCGTCTCCACCGCGCCCGCGCCGTCGCCGCGCAGCGCCTGCGCCGCCGCGAGCTTGTAGGTCGCGGTCGGATGCGCGGGCCGCAGCTTCAGTGCCTCGCGCAGCTCCGCCTCCATGCGCACATAGTCCTTGGTCTCATAGGCTTTGGTCGAAGCCTGGTAGCGCTCGACGAAGCCGGCGGGCGCCTGCGCGGCAGCGGCGCTCGCCAGCGCCACGAGAATCCCGGCCGCGCATGCGCGCGCGATGCCGCCAGTGGTCGTAGTCATACGAAAGTCCTAGTAAAAACAACGTTCGAGTGCACAGCGCAAGCCTAATCTAGTCTCCCTTAATCCGGGGAGATCGGATGTCAGGTCTTGTGGAGGGCCCGCGCGGCGTCTGGCGACGCCTCGACGACCTGCCGATCCGCGGCAAGCTGATCGTGCTCGTGCTGTTGTCGAGCGCGCTCGGCCTGGTCGTCGCCGCCGGCATCCTGATCGCGTTCGCCTCATCGGCGCTGCGCCTTTCGACGGAACGCGACCTGCAGACGCTGGCCGAAGTGATGGCGGACGGCAGCTCGGCGGCGCTGGTGTTCCGCGACCCGCTGGCGGCGAACGACGCCCTCGCCGCGTTGCGCGCCAACGCCGACATCGAGAGCGCCTGCCTGTACGCCGCGCCCGAGCCCGGGGCCCGGGCGCCGGGCCCGTTCGCCCAGTACGGGCGCTCCGCGGCGGCGTGCCCGGCCGAGCCGGCGCGCGGTGCGGCCGAGGCCGACGACGCGCTGACCGTGGTGACGCCCGTGATGCTCGCCGGCGAGCAGGTCGGCACGCTGCAGCTGACCATGGACCTGTCGCGGCAGCGCCGCGCGCTGCTGCTGATCGCGCAGGTGGCGCTGGTCATCGGCATCGTCAGCTTCGTGTTCAGCGGCACCGTCGCCTGGGTCATGCAGCGCGCCATCACCGGTCCGCTGATGCGGCTGGCCCAGGCCGCGCGGCACGCCACCGAGACGCGCGACTACGCGCGGCGCGTCGCGCCCGCCGGCAACGACGAGGTCGGCCGCCTGATCGGCGACTTCAACCAGATGCTGGACCAGGTCGCGCTGCGCGAGAGCGCGCTGCACGACAGCGCCGCGCGCCTGCGCGCCATCTTCGACACCGCCGTGGACGGCATCATCGCGATCGACTCGGAGGGCCGCATCGAGTCGTACAACGCCGCGGCGCAGCGCATCTTCGGCTACGCCGCGGAGGACGTGCTCGGGCGCAACGTCAGCATGCTGATGCCGGCGCCGTACCGCGGCGAGCACGACGGCTACCTGGGCAGCTACCTGGCCACCGGCGTGAAGAAGGTCATCGGCATCGGCCGCGAAGTGACCGGCCAGCGCAAGGACGGCTCGACCTTCCCGATGGAGCTGGCCGTCAGCGAGATGCGCATCGGCGAGGCGCGCAAGTTCACCGGCCTGGTGCGCGACATCACGCAGCGCAAGGCGGCCGAGTCGGAGCTGCGGCGCCTGAACCTGTCGCTGGAGAGCCAGGTCAGCGAGACGCGCGCCGCGCTGAAGCAGTTGCGCGATACGCAGAGCCAGCTGGTGCAGGCCGAGAAGCTCGCCTCGCTCGGCTCGCTGGTCGCCGGCATGGCGCACGAGATCAACACGCCCCTGGGCGTCGGCGTGTCGGCGGCCTCGACGCTGCAGGTGCTGGCCGGCCAGATCCGCGCGCGCCACGACAGCGGCCAGATGACCCGTACCGACCTCAAGCAATTCGTGCAGCTGGCGACGGACTCCGCCGACCTGGTGCTGAAGAACCTGCAGCGTGCCGCCGACCTCATGCACAGCTTCAAGCAGGTCGCGGTGGACCAGGCCAGCGGCGAGCGCCGCAGCTTCGCGCTCAAGCCCTACCTCGACGAGGTCATCACCAGCCTGACGCCGAAGCTCAAGGGCACGCCCCACCGCATCGTCGTGCGCTGTCCCGATGACCTGGTGGTGGACGGCTTCCCCGGCGCGCTGGCCCAGATCGTCACCAATTTCATCACCAACTCGCTGCTGCACGCCTTTCCGGGGCAGAATCAGGGGAACATGGCCATCGAGGTCACGGATGGGGGGCCGGAGATCACCTTGCGCTACCGCGACGACGGCGTCGGCATCGAGCCGGCCCACCTTGGGCGCGTGTTCGACCCGTTCTTCACCACGCGGCGCGGCTCCGGCGGCAGTGGCCTGGGCCTGCACGTGGTCTACAACCTCGTGACGCAGCGCCTCGGCGGCTCCGTGCAGGCGCGCAGCGAGCCCGGCCGCGGCACCGAGTTCATCGTGCGCTTCCCCGCGCGCAATCCCGCGCAGGCCGCCGCATGAGCGAGCCGCTGGCGTTCGCCAAGGAAGAGCCGGTCGTCCCGCAGAGGGAGGACCTGGCGCCGTGGAACCTGCTGGTGGTCGACGACGACCCCGAGGTGCACGCCGTCACGCGCCTGATGCTGACGCACGCGCGCATCGAGGGCCGCCCGATCGCGCTGCTGCACGCGCACTCGGCGCGCGAGGCCAGGCCGCTGCTCGCGCGCCACGCCGACATCTCGCTGGTGCTGCTGGACGTGGTGATGGAGACCGAGAACGCCGGCCTCGATCTCGCCCAGTACATCCGCGACCAGCTCGGCAACGACGCCATCCGCATCGTGCTGCGCACCGGCCAGCCCGGCCAGGCGCCGGCGCACGACGTGGTGTCGCGCTACAACATCGACGACTACGTCGCCAAGAGCGAGCTGACGTTCGAGCGCCTGCAGATCCTGGTGACCACGGCGCTGCGCACCTACGCGCAGCTGCGCCACCTGCAGCGCATGGCGCACGCCGACCCGATGACCGGCCTGCCGAACCGCCGGCGCCTCGAGCAGCAGGTCTACGAGGGCTGGGAAGACCTGGCGCGCCGCGACACGCGCCTGGTGGCGCTGATGGTCGACGTCGACCACTTCAAGGACTACAACGACGCGCACGGCCATCCCGCCGGCGACCGCGTCCTGATGGAGGTCGCGCGCGTACTGCTCACGCTGGCGGAGGCCGACACCTGGCTGTGCCGCTACGGCGGCGAGGAGTTCCTGGTGCTGCTGCGCAGCGCCACCCTGGCGCAGGGCGCGCAGTTCGCCAGGCAGCTGCGCCGCCAGGTCGAAGAACTGAAGATCCCGCACGAGGGCTCGCCGCACGGCGTCATCACGGTCAGCGTCGGCGTGTCCGCCATCGAACCAAGGCTGCACGGCATGGACGCGGGCTACCCGCAGCTGGTCAACGACGCCGATCGCGCGCTGTCCCGCGCCAAGCGCGGCGGCCGCAACCGCGTCGAGACCGGGCTGCAGGGCGTGGCGACGTGAGCGAGGCGCCGGCGCGCGGCTGGCCGGTGGCCTACTCGGCGGTGCGCGAGCAGGTGTACATGGTGTTCCCCAACGACCTGAACCCGAACGGCACCGTGTTCGGCGGCCTGATCATGGCGCAGATGGACCGCTACGCGTCGGTCGCCGCCGACCGCCACGCCGGCGGCATCTGCGTGACGGTCGGCGTGGACGCGGTGCACTTCATCGCCCCGGCGCGCGGGGGCGACGTGCTGATCTTCAACGCCGCGGTGAATCGCGCCTGGACCAGCTCGATGGAAGCCGGCTGCAAGGTCGAGGCGGAAAAAATCGGCGGCGGCGACCGCCGCCACATCCTGTCGGCGTACCTGACCTTCGTGGCGATGGACCAACACGGCAAGCCGCGCGCGGTGCCGCCGGTGATCCCGGAGACGCGTCACGAGAAGCAGCGCTACGAGGAGGCGCAGTTGCGGCGCGAGTTGCGCCTGCGCCACGCCGAGGACCTCAAGCGGCTGCGCACGGCCGCGGGACTGTCGTAGGTCGGCAATCCGTTGCCGACGGCGGAAAGGGATTTCCGCCCTACTTCGCCGCGTCCGGCTGGCGGTCGGGATGCGCCGCGGCGAACGCGGGTTGCGCGCGCAGGCGTTGCGCCAGCGCGTACAGGCGCGCGAACCTGGTGGCGTCGCAGCCCCAGCGCTCGGCGTTGTAGACCTGCGGCACCAGCACGCAGTCGGCCCAGGTCGGCGACTCGCCGAAGGCACACGCGGTTTCGGGCACAGCCGCGCGCTCCTGTTCCAGCGATTCGAGCCCGCGCTGGATCCAGTGGCGGTTCCACGCGGCCTTGGCCGCGTCGTCGGCGGCGAACTGCCGGCCGAGGTACTGGTTCGGCCCGGTGTTCTGCAGCGGCTGGATGTCGGAAGTGATGGCGTGGCAGAACGCCAGCACCCGCGCGCGCGGCTGCGGTTGCGCCGGGACCAGCGCCGGCTGCGGCTGCAGCGCCTCCAGGTAGTCGAGGATCGCCAGCGACTGCGCGATCCGGAAATCACCGTCCACCAGCAGCGGCACGCGACCCTGCGGGTTGAGCGCACGGTACGCAGGCTGGTTCTGCTCGCCGCCGTCGCGCGTCAGGTTCACCGGCAGGTATTCGTAGGCGAGGCCCTTGAGGTTCAGCGCGATGCGCACGCGGTACGAGGCCGACGAGCGCCAGAACGAATAAAGCTTCAGGCTCACGGCCCCTCCTTCACGACCCACTCCTTCACAATGTGTAACGCTCGACGACCTGGTCGATGGCCCCGAAGATGCTGCGGCCCTGCGCGTCGGGCATCTCGATGCGCACGCGGTCGCCGAACTTCAGGAACGGCGTTTTCGGCTTGCCGTCCTTGAGCGTCTCGACCGTGCGCACTTCCGCGAGGCACGAGTAGCCGACGCCGCCCTCGGCCACCGGCTTGCCGGGGCTGCCGTCCGCGCCGCGATTGGAAACCGTGCCGCTGCCGATGATGCAGCCGGCGCCGAGCGGGCGCGTCCTGGCGGCGTGCGCGATCAGCGTCGGGAAATCAAAGGTCATGTCCGCGCCGGCGTTGGGCTCGCCGAGCTTCTGGCCGTTGACGTGCGAAACCAGCGGCAGGTGCACGCGGCCGCCGTCCCACGCAGCGCCGAGTTCGTCCGGCGTCACCGCCACCGGCGAGAACGCGGAGGACGGCTTGGACTGGAAGAAGCCGAAGCCCTTGCCCAGCTCGTTCGCAATGAGATTGCGCAGCGAGACGTCGTTCACCAGCATCAGCAACCGGATCGCGGCGCCGGCGCGGCCGGCCGGCGCACCCATGGGCACGTCGGCGGTGACGACGGCGACTTCGGCCTCGACGTCGATGCCCCAGGCTTCGTCCGCCATGCGGATCGGGTCGCACGGGCCGAGGAACGTGTCCGAGCCGCCCTGGTATATCAGCGGGTCGGTCCAGAACTCCTTCGGCATCTCGGCGCCGCGCGCCTTGCGCACCAGCTCGACGTGGTTGACGTAAGCCGAGCCGTCGGCCCACTGGTACGCGCGCGGCAGCGGCGAGCAGCAGTCGCGCGGGTTGAATTCCATGGTGCCGGCGATCTTGCCGCCGTTGAGTTCCTCGGACAGCGCCGTCAGCTTGGGCAGCACGGCGTCCCAGTCGTCGAGCGCCTGCTGCAGCGTGTGGGCGCTGGCCGGCGCCGGCGCCGGCGCGCAGGTGGTGAGGTCGCGCGAGACCACGAGCAGGCGGCCGTCGCGGGTGCCGTCCTTCAACGTGGCGAACTTCACGCCCCCTTACCGTCCTTGCCGGCCCAGCTCTGGTGGTACGCAGTCCACTCCACGCCGGCCGCGGCGTCGCTGACTT
>JANNLM010000124.1:0-3322 GCA_031396825.1 Gammaproteobacteria bacterium
GGCGTGTAGTCGCCCTGGATCCAGTAAACCAGGTCCTGGCCCACCACCGGGATGGTGCCGAACAGGTTGATGATCACCTGCGCGCCCCAGTAGCTCATGTTGCCCCACGGCAGCACGTAGCCGCAGAACGCCTCGGCCATCAGCACCAGGTAAATGAGGCAGCCGAACAGCCAGATCAGCTCGCGCGGCTTGCGGTGCGAGCCGTACATCAGGCCGCGGAACATGTGCAGGTAGACGACGATGAAGAACGCGCTGGCGCCGGTCGAGTGCAGGTAGCGCAGGATGTTGCCCCACGGCACGTCGCGCATGATGTATTCGACGGAATCGAACGCGAGCATCTCGTCCGGCTTGTAGTGCATCGCCAGCCAGATGCCGGTCACCAGCTGGTTGACCAGCACCAGCAGCGCCAGCGAGCCGTACGTGTACCACCAGTTGAAGTTCTTCGGCGCGTAGTACTCGCTGATGTGGTCCTTCCACAGCTTGGTCAGCGGGAAGCGGTCATCGATCCAGCCGAGGAACCCCGTGGTCTTGTGCGGATTCGGGACGATGGCCATTTAGGCGGCTCCCGTCGGGTCTTCGCCGATCACCAGGGTGGTGTCGTTCGCGTACCGGTGCGGCGGCACCTGCAGGTTGGTCGGCGCCGGCACGCCGCTGTAGACGCGGCCGGCGAGGTCGAACTTGGAGCCGTGGCACGGGCAGAAGAAGCCGCCCTGCCAGTCCGCCGCGATCTCGGGCGCCGGCGCGTCGGGCCGGAACTTCGGCGAGCAGCCCAGGTGGGTGCAGATGCCCTTGAGCACCATGTATTCGGGTTTGATCGCACGCGCCGGGCCCTTGATGTATTCGGGCTGCTGCGGCACTTCGGAGTCCGGGTCGCTCAGCTGCGCGCTGACCTTGTCGAGCGTCGCCAGCATCTCGGCCGTGCGGCGCACGACCCAGACCGGCTGGCGCCGCCACACGGCGACGACCTGCTGGCCGGGCTCGAGCTTGCTGATGTCGATGGTGACGGGAGCGCCGAGGGCCTTGGCGCGCTCGCTCGGCGCGAGCGACGCGAGGAACGGCACCGCTGCGAATCCGGCCCCGACCGCGCCCACGGCTGTAGTGGTGAGCGTCAGGAATCGGCGACGGCCGACGTCCACGCCTGCTTTGCTCATCTATCTGCTCCCGAGGATGGGCTTTATTGCTGCGGCAGGAAAGCCGATGGCGCCCGTTTCCGGATGTTGTTTGGCGCCCCCGACCCTTCGCGCGGACAGTATAGAGTGCTGACCAATTCCTTGAACAGTTCGGCGGGCGCGCGGACGCCCAATCCGGCAATCCAAACAGGAGCTTGCAGTGGACCCCCAAGCCGAGGACCTGGGCCGGCGGCTGACCCGGAAAAAGGCCTTTCTGGCGGTGGCCGAGTCCTGCACCGGCGGCTTGATCGCCAAGCACATCACCGACGTCGCCGGCAGCTCCGGCTGGTTCGAGCGCGGGCTGGTGGTCTATTCCAACCAGGCCAAGCAGGACCTGCTCGGGATTTCGCCCGACCTGCTGGCGCAGTTCGGCGCCGTCAGCCGCGAGTGCGTCGAGGCGATGGCCCGCGGGCTGCTCGTCATGACGCCGGCCGACTGGGCGGTGGCGGTCACCGGCATCGCCGGGCCGGGCGGCGGCTCGCCGGAAAAACCCGTAGGCCTGGTCTGGCTGGCATGGGAGCAGCGCGGCGGCAAGGTCGAATCCGCCGTCCTGCAGCTGGCCGGCAGCCGCGAGCAGATTCGCGAAGCAGCCGCGGCGGCCGCGCTGGCGGGACTCCTGGAACGCCTTGGCTAAGCCCGTCGCGCCCGTAGGCGCCCCCACCCGGCGGCTGTTCTTCGCACTCTGGCCGGACCCTGTCCTCAAGGCCGCCATCGCCGGCGCCGCCCGCACGCCCGCACGCGGCGTGCCCGGCCGGCGCGTGCGCGACGAAAACCTGCACCTCACGGTGCTGTTCCTGGGGGCGGTCGAGGCCGCGGCCGAAGCTGCGCTGGCGCAGGCGGCAGCCCTGGTGCGGGCAGCCCCTTTCGACCTGACCCTCGACCGGGTCGGCAGCTTTTTCCGCGCCCGCGTGCTGTGGATCGGGCCGAGCCAGGTCCCGGCGCAGCTCGGCGACCTGCGCGGCCAGCTCGAAGCCGCGGCCAGAACCGCGGGGGTGGCCTTCGACCCCAAGCCCCTGCTCCCGCACGTGACCTGCTACCGCGACGTGCGCCAGACGCTGGGGCCGGCCCCGGTCGAGCCGCTGCCCTGGCCGGTGCGCAGCTTCGCCCTGGTCCACAGTGCCGGCGGCCAGTATCACGTGGTGAGCCAGTGGCCCCTGCAGACTGCCTCGTGACAAACGTCAAGACTGTTCAAGCAACCAGAGGGACTGAATAATGGCCACGCTGCACGAGATAACAAAAACAACAACAACACCTCCAACGAAGGGGACCGAAGTGAACGACATTCGCAAGATCGACGACAGCAAGAAGAAAGCCCTCGACTCCGCCCTCACCCAGATCGAACGCCAGTTCGGCAAGGGCACGGTGATGCGCATGAGCGATGGCGAAGGCATCCGCGACGTGGAGACGGTCTCGACCGGCTCGCTGTCGCTGGACGCCGCGCTCGGCATCGGCGGCCTGCCGCGCGGCCGCGTGGTCGAGATCTACGGGCCGGAATCGTCCGGCAAGACCACCCTGGCGCTACACGTCGTCGCCGAGATCCAGAAAGCCGGCGGCGTCGCCGCCTTCATCGACGCCGAGCACGCGCTCGACACCACCTACGCCGCCAAGCTGAAGGTCAAGATCGACGACCTGTTGATCTCGCAGCCCGACACGGGCGAGCAGGGCCTGGAAGTCGCCGACATGCTGGTGCGCTCGGGCGGCGTGGACATCGTCGTCATCGACTCGGTCGCGGCGCTGACGCCCAAGGCCGAAATCGAGGGTGAGATGGGCGACCAGTTGCCCGGCCTGCAGGCGCGCCTGATGTCGCAGGCGCTGCGCAAACTGACCGGCAACATCAAGCGCTCCAACACGCTGGTCATCTTCATCAACCAGCTGCGCTACAAGATCGGCATCATGATGCCGGGGCAGAATCCCGAGACCACGACGGGCGGCAACGCGCTCAAGTTCTACGCCTCGGTGCGCCTCGACATCCGCCGCATCGGCGCGGTCAAGAAGGGCGATGAGGTCGTCGGCAACGAGACCAAGGTCAAGGTGGTCAAGAACAAGCTGGCGCCGCCGTTCAAGATCGTGTTCTTCGAGATCATGTACGGCGAAGGCATCTCGCACGAGGGCGAGCTGATCGACCTCGGCGTCGAGCACGGCCTGGTCGAGAA
>JANNLM010000216.1:0-1605 GCA_031396825.1 Gammaproteobacteria bacterium
CTTTCCTTGCCGTGGGCGAAGACCACCAGTTTTTCGGGCAGCCGTTCGGGAATGGCCATCGGAGCAGGAGCTTGAAACGTCCCGGCATCATATCCAAAGCATTCGGGCGGGCCCGCCAGCGGCGCAAGGAGCCGCTGGACGTGGTGCTCACGTTGAAGCTCAATTTCGGCGACAGCCCGGGCGATGCGCTGACGCTGATCGAGGACCGGCGCGTGCCGCTGGTCGGCAGTGTGTTCGAGAACCGCGATCGCATTGCCCGCGAGTTCCTGCGCCTGCTGCTCAAGGCCGGTTCGCGGCAGCCGAGCGTGCTCAGGACGCTGATGTCGCGGCGCGAGGAGCGCGAGTGAAGGGACTGCAGATCCTCAACGCGGCCGTGCTGGTCACCGGCGCGGTCATGGCGATCAACCTGGCCGTGGTTTGCCTGTTGTACGGCGTGCACGTCGACAGCGCGCCGCGATTGGCTTCCGACCAGCCGCGCCTTTACGCGCTGACCGGGCTGTTCACCGTGCTTGCGCTGGCTGGCGCGGCAGCGTTCTTCGGCCACCGCCGGCAATGGCCGGGTCGCTGGCTGCTGCAGGCGCTGCCCATCGTGCCGGTGCTCGGGCTCGTCGCGTTCCTCGTCGGGTTGAGGCGTTGACCATGGCGAAGATCCTGGCGTTTGCGGGCAGCGTGCGGCGCGAGTCGTTCAATCGCCGGCTGCTGCCGGCGGCGGTCGACGGCGCGCGCGGGGCAGGGGCGGAAGTCACGCACATCGAACTGGCCGACTTTTCGCTGCCGCTGTTCGACCAGGACATGGAAGAACGCGATGGCTTGCCGGCCAACGCGCGCAAGCTGAAGGACCTTTTCAAGGCGCACCACGGCCTGTTGCTGGCCTGTCCCGAGTACAACGGCTCGATCACGCCACTGATGAAAAATGCGCTCGACTGGGTGTCGCGCCAGGACGGCGCCGAGTCCGGCACGGTGCCGTACAAGCGCAAGGTCGTCGGCTTGCTCTCGGCGTCCGACGGACGCTGGGGCGGCATCCGCGGCCTGACCCAGGTGCGCCACACGCTGACGATCCTTGGCTGCGTCGTGCTGCCGGAGCAATACTGCCTGTCTGCCGCGAGCCAGGCTTACGACGAGGCCGGGCGCATCAAGGACGACAAGGTGCGCAAGGGCGCCGGGGCCATCGGCACGCGGCTGGCCGAGTTCCTGAAGAGCACAGGTGCCTGAGATGACCCTGGCCAAGCCAAAGCAATGGGAGCCGCTGGCGGCGATTCCAATCGTCGCCGGGCTGTACTGGCTGCTGGCAGGAGCGGACGGCGACTGGCTGTACTGGGGCCTCGTGCATCTCGGTCCGGGGTCCCTGATGCTGATGAGCGGCATGGCGCTGCTGCTGCTGCCGGGCGACCTGCGCATCACCGAATACATGGCGGGCGGCGGCTTCCTCGGCGTGGTGTTCCTGCTGCCCATCCTGGTCGTGGACGGCATCGGCGCGGCCGTGCTTGCCGGCATCGGCGCGGTGGGCGCCTACCTGACCGCGGGACACGTCGCCCTGGCGCGCGAGCCGTCCTCCGAGGGCGCCCCGCCACCCGAGTCCAGCCTGTGGATGGACGCCAAGACCGC
>JANNLM010000255.1:0-16050 GCA_031396825.1 Gammaproteobacteria bacterium
ATCCGCTCGTTCACGCTCGGCTTCGCCGACGGCGGCAACTGGCAGCACGCCACCATCGGTCTGGGCGCCTGGCTCGGCACGATCATGCTTTTTAACGTCTGGATGATCATCTGGCCGAACCAGCAGAAGATCCTCGGCCTGAAGCCGGCCACCGACGAGCAGAAGGCCAAGGCCCGCCGCGCCGCCTTCCTCGCCTCGCGCACCAACACCATGCTGTCGCTGCCCATGCTGCTGTGCATGGCGGCGTCGGCACACGGGCTGCCGTTCTAGCGGGGACTGTCCCCTTTTTCGGCTTTTCTGAAAAAGGGGACTGTCCCCTTTTTCGCGGGCCCGGCTCCATGCCGGGCTTCGCGCTTTAAGGGGAACCAGGTTCGATGGGAAATGAGGTGGTTCGTCACTTCCTGAAGCTGTCCGACTTCACGTCGACCGAGCTGCGTGGACTGGTGCAGCGCGCCGTGCAGATGAAGCGGCGGCGCGACCCGGCGGCGCGCCCCCTCGCCGGCCGCACGCTGGCGATGCTGTTCGCCAAGAGCTCGACCCGCACGCGCGTGTCGTTCGAGGTGGCGATGTCGCAGCTCGGCGGCCATGCGCTGTTCCTGTCGCCGCGCGACATCCAGCTCGGCCGCGGCGAGCCGCTCGCCGACACCGCGCGCGTGATCGCCTCGATGTGCGACGGCATCATGGTGCGCAACGACTCGCAGGAAGAGCAGCAGGAGATCGCGCGCCACTCGCGCGTGCCGGTCATCAACGGCCTGTCCGAGCTGCACCATCCCTGCCAGCTGCTGGCCGACGTGCTGACCTATACCGAGTTGCGCGGCGACATCCGCGGCAAGACCGTGGCCTGGGTCGGCGACGGCAACAACGTCTGCAACTCGTTCATCGAGGCCGCGCGGCTGTTCGAGTTCAAGCTCGCCGTCGCCTGCCCCGAGGGCTACGAGCCGGCCACCGCGCTGCTCGCGGCCGCCGGCGACCGCATCCGCCTGGTGCGCGAACCGCGCGAGGCGGCGGAGGGCGCGCACCTGGTCGTCACCGACGTCTGGACCAGCATGGGCCAGGAGCAGGACAACGCCACGCGCCTGCGCGACTTCACCGGCTTCCAGGTGGACGGCGCGCTGATGCGCGCGGCCCGCAAGGACGCGCTGTTCATGCACTGCCTGCCGGCGCACCGCGGCGAGGAAGTCACCGCCGACGTCATCGACGGACTGCACAGCGCGGTCTGGCCCGAGGCCGAGAACCGCCTGCACGCGCAGAAGGCGCTGCTGGAATTCCTGCTGTCGCCGCGACGCGCCACGGCGCGCGCCCGCGCACGCCGCCGCACCCACCACTGACGCCGTGACCGACCGGACCACGCTGACCACCCTGCCCGCGCTGCCGGCGGACCTCGACGCCGTGGTCGAGCGCGCGCTGGCCGAGGACGTCGGCAGCGGCGACGTCACCGCCCGCCTGGTGCCCGAGTCCGCCGTCGTGCGCGCCGAGGTGTTCGTGCGCGAGGTCGCGGTGCTTTGCGGCCAGCCCTGGTTCCAGCGCGTCTACCAGCGGCTCGATCCGCGCGTCACCGTCGCCTGGGACGTCAAGGAGACCAGCTCGACGCGCGTCGACCAGCGCGTCGCCGTGGTCAGCGGGCCGGCGCGCGGCGTGCTGACCGGTGAGCGCACCGCGCTCAACTTCCTGCAGCTGCTATCGGCGACCGCGACCGCGACGCGGCGCTTCGTCGATCGCGTGCGCGGCACGGCGGTGCAGATCGTCGACACGCGCAAGACCGTGCCGGGGCTGCGCCTGGCGCAGAAATACGCGGTGGCCTGCGGCGGCGGCGCCAATCACCGCTTCGGTCTGTATGACGCCATCCTGATCAAGGAGAACCACATCGCCGCGGCCGGCGGCGTGCGCGCGGCCATCGAGCGCGCCCGCGCGCTGAACTCCGGCGTCAAGCTGATGATGGAGGCCGAGGACCTCAACGAGGTGCAGGCTGGGCTCGAGGCCAACGTCGACCTGATCCTGCTCGACGATTTCGCCACCCACATGCTGAGCAAGGCCGTGGCGATGGCGCGCGATTACCGCCGCTTCAACAAGGCCCGCACCGTGCTCGAGGCCTCCGGCGGCGTCACGCTGGCCAACGTCCGCGACATCGCCGACACCGGCGTGGACCGCATCTCGATCGGCGGCATCACCAAGCACGTGCAGGCCGTGGATTTCTCGATGCGCATCGCCGCCAGCGGCGCCGCCGGAACCGCCTGACGCCGTAATGCCGCTCTGGCTCGACCACGCCTTCCTGCACACGGTCGACGCGCTGTACGGCCTCGCCCGCCACCAGCCCACGGCCGCGCAGCTCGCCGCCGTGCGCGTGGTCTCGCACCGTGGCGAACACGACGGCGGCGCCCTCGAGAACACCTACGCCGCGTTCGACCCGCTGCGCGGCTCCGGCGTGTTCGGCCTGGAGTTCGACGTGCGCTGGACGCGCGACCGGGTGCCGGTGGTGTTCCACGACCGCGACTTCCGGCGCCTGCACGGCAGCGCCGAGCGCCTGGCGCAGCTCGATTGGCCCCAGGTGCAGGCGCGCTTCCCGCAGGTGCCGTCCCTGCACGACTTCGTGCGGCGCTATGCCGGCGAGTTTCACCTCTTCGTGGAGCTCAAGCACGAGCCCTACCCCGACCCGGCGACGCAGGACGCGCGGCTGGCCGACGCGCTGGCGCCGGCGCTCGCCGCCGGTCGCTGCCACGTGCTGAGCCTGGTGCCGGCGATGTTCGGGCAGCTGCCGTCCCTGCCGGCGGCCTGCACGCTCGGCATCGCCCGGCTGAACGCGGACGCCATCAGCGCCGAGGCCCTCGCCGCGCGCCGTGGCGGCTTCGCCTGCCACTACGTCGCGCTGCGGGCGCGCCACCTCGCGGCGCATCACGCCGCGGGGCAATGGGTGGGCGCCGGGTTTCCGTCGTCGCCCGCGCTGCTGCTGCGCGAGGCCGCCCGGGGCGTGGACCTGGTCTTTACGAACCGGGCGCTGGCGCTGGAACGCTGGCGCCGGCAGGCGCTCGCGCAAGGCCCGGCTGCAGGAACTCCAGCACCGCGCGGTTGAAGGCCTCCGGCATCTCCAGCGGCAGGCCGTGGCGCGCCCCCGGAAACTGGCGCAGCTGCGCGTCCGGCAGCACGGCGACGAAGCGCTGGGATTCGACGCCGCCGAAGTAATCGTGCTCCGACGCCAGTACCAGCACCGGCATGTCCAGGCCGGCCAGGCGCTCGCGCGCCGACCAGGTGGTCAGCGCGCGGATGGTGGCGAGGTAGACGTTGCGATCGTTGCTCGCCTTGCGCCGCGCGACCTTGGCGCGCAGCGCCGCCTGGTCGGCGCGCGGGTACAGGCGCCGCGTCATGATCTTGGCCAGCCGCCGCGGGCCGAGCACGCTCATCATCAGCAGGCGCGTCCACAGCATCAGGCGCTTGGCCGGCGTGTCGGTGCGGAAGCTCGGCAGCGTATTGGACAGCACCAGCCTCGGCACTGCGCCCGGGCGCTCGAGCGCCATCTGCATCGCCACTGCGCCGCCCATCGAGTGGCCCACCAGCACCGGGTTGCGCAGTTTCAGGCGGTCGAGCAGCTGCCAGGTGTCCGCGGCGAAGTGCTCGACGCCGTAGTCGCCCGCGCGATCGCTGGCGCCGTGGCCGCGGAAGTCCGGCACCACGACCTGGAAGTGCTTCGAGAACGCGGGCACCTGGTATTCCCAGTCGATGCTGCTGGCGCCAAGGCCGTGCAGCAGGACGACCGGGGCGCCGCTGCCGGCCAACTGGTAGTAAAGGCGTGCCCCCTCGACGCGGAGGACGCCCATTTCAACGTATCGGGCGAGAGACCGAGGGCGTGCAGAAACAATGTGCGTACATGCCGCGCGGGTCCGACAACCAGCGCAGCTTGCGCGCAACCTGCTCGACCGGCGCCAGCGCCGACTCGGGCAGCCAGGCGCGCGCCATCGACTGGATGCGCGCGCCGCCCACCAGTTCGAGCACGCGCAGCAGCGGGATCGGGCGCGACTCCACGGCCTCGTGCAGGCGGTAGGCGCCCGGCTCGAGGGTGGCGAGCCGCGCGGCCGCCGCGACCGCGTCGCCGAAACCGCCGACCTGGTCCACCAGCCCGAGCGCCAGCGCATCGGCGCCGCTCCAGACGCGGCCGCGGGCGATCTCCTGCACCTTCCCGATCGGCAGCTCGCGCGCCGTGGCGACGCCCTCGGTGAACAGCTTGTAGCCCTGCTCGAGCTGGGTCTGGATCACGGCCGAGATTTCCGGCCCCAGCGCGCGATCGCCGCGGAACGCGCCGGCCAGCGGCGTGGTGCCGATGCCGTCGGTGTGGATGCCAAGCTTGGCCAGCGGTTTTTCGAAGGTCGGCAGCAGCGCGAAGATGCCGATCGAGCCGGTGATAGTGGTGTCGTGCGCCCAGATCTCGTCGGCGTCCATCGCGATCCAGTAGCCGCCCGAGGCGGCGACGTTCGACATGGACACGACCACGGGCTTGCCGTCGGCCTGCAGCGCCTTGACCTCGCGGCGGATGCGCTCGGAGGCGAACACGCTGCCACCCGGCGAGTCCACGCGCAGCACCACCGCGGCGACGTCCTCGTCGAGGCGCGCGTCGGTCAGCTGGCGCGCGACCGTGTCGGAGCCGGCGTAGCCCGGCTCGCTGTCGCCATCGATGATCTCGCCCTGCACCACGACCAGCTCGATGACCTTGTCGGCGGCCGGCCCGGGCTTGCGCTCGCGCTCGAGGATGTCGAGGTACTGGCGGTGGTGGACCTGGCGGAAGGTGCCGCGATCGTCGTCCCAGCCGACCTTGTCGGCGACGCGCGCGCGGAACTCCTGCTGCGTCTCGACCTGGTCCACCAGCTTGCGGGCCTTGGCCAGGGCGGCGGCGTCGCCGCCGTTCTCCTTGAGCCCCGCGGCCATCTGCTCGACGTACTCCTGCACCGCCGTGTCCGGCAGGCTGCGGGCGGCGCCGGCCTCGCGCCGGTAGCTCTGCCAGAGGTCGCCGAGCCACTCGCGATTGGCTTCCTTGGCCTCGGCCGACATGTCGTTGCGCTCGAACGGCTCGACCGCCGACTTGTACTCGCCGACGCGGAAGATGTGGACGTTGACGCCGAGCTTGTCGAGGCCTTCCTTGAAGTAGTTCTGGTACACGTCGAGGCCTTCGATCAGCACCATGCCCATCGGGTCGAGCGTGACGAGGTCGGCGTGCGCCGCGACGAAGTAGCCGGCCTGGTCGTAGAACGGGCCGTAGGCGTACACCGGCTTGCCGGCGGCACGGAACACCTTCACCGCCGTCGCGATTTCCTGGACCTGGGCGAAGCCGGCGCCCCACATCTGGTCGAGCTTGAGCACCGCCATGGTGACGCGCGGGTCCGCGGCGCCCTTCTCCAGGGCCTCGGTCAGGTCGCGCACCGGCGTCTGCGACGGCGGTTCGCCGGCCAGGTCCTCGAAGAAGCGCTGAGTCGGGTCCTCGTCACGCGCCTCGACCAGCTGGCCGGAGGGGTACACCACCAGGGCGACGTTGCTCTCCATGCGCGGCGACGTGCCGCCCCGCACGGCGATCCAGATGCCGACCGCGACCAGCAGGAACAAACCGATGACGATCAGGCGGTACAGGCCGTTGACGAAGGCCCAGATCCAGCCAAAGACGCGCCCGAGCAGGGACTTTTCTTGGGACATTGAGATCCAGCGAGTCAGAAACGTGGGTGTTGCCGATATTAGACCGCGCGGAGGCGGGCTTCCGCGACGGGCTGCGCTCACATAGAGCCGACCTATTGTACAAATAAGTTGCTTTGCCTTGCTCAATCGCAACGCCGCCCCTAACATTCGCGCCCCATGTCCGCACACCACCATCCCCTGATCATCCTGGGCTCGGGCCCGGCGGGTTACACGGCTGCGGTCTACGCCGCGCGCGCCAACCTCAAGCCGGTGCTGATCACCGGCCTGCAGCAGGGCGGCCAGCTCATGACGACCACCGAGGTCGACAACTGGCCCGGCGACGTCGAGGGCCTGCTCGGCCCGGCACTGATGGAGCGCATGCAGAAGCACGCCGAGCGCTTCGACACGCACGTCGTGTTCGACCACATCAACACGGTGGACTTGAAGCAGCGGCCGTTCACGCTCAAGGGCGACCAGGGCAGCTACACCTGCGATGCGCTGATCATCAGCACCGGCGCCTCGGCCAAGTACCTCGGCATCCCGTCGGAAGAAGCGTTCAAGGGCAAGGGCGTGTCGGCCTGCGCCACCTGCGACGGCTTCTTCTACAAGGGCCAGGAGGTGGCGGTCATCGGCGGCGGCAACACCGCGGTCGAGGAAGCGCTGTACCTCGCCAACATCGCCAGCAAGGTCACCGTCGTGCACCGCCGCGACAAGTTCCGCGGCGAGAAGATCCTGCACGACAAGCTCAACAAGCGCGTGGCCGAGGGCAAGGCCGAGATCGTCTGGAACTACACGCTCGACGAAGTGCTCGGTGACGCGTCCGGCGTCACCGGCGTGCGCATCAAGGGCACCGCCGGCGGCGCCAAGCGCACGCTCGACGTCAAGGGCGTGTTCATCGCCATCGGCCACCAGCCCAACACGCAGATCTTCGAGGGCCAGCTCGACATGGCCGGCGGCTACATCAAGGTGCGCGGCGGCGCCGAGGGCGGCGCCACGCAGACCAGCATCGCCGGCGTGTTCGCGGCCGGCGACGTCATGGACCATGTCTACCGCCAGGCGGTGACCAGCGCGGGCACCGGCTGCATGGCCGCGCTCGACGCCGAGAAGTACCTCGACGAACTGAAGCGCTAGCGGTTTTTCTCCGGTGGCGGGCCCCGTGAAAACGGTTAGAGTTCGCCCATGCCGGAGAAGATGAAGCTGTACTGCAGCAAGACCTCGCCGTACTCGCGCAAGGTGCGCATCGCGGTCGAGGAGCTCGGCCTCGGCGACCTGGTCGAGGAAGTCATCGCCGACCCGTTCGCCCCGCCGGCGGAGCTGCTGGAAGCCAACCCGCTGTCGAAGGTGCCGACGCTGGTCACCGACCGCGACGAGATGCTGCCCGACAGCGCGCTGATCATCGACTACCTGGCGCACCGCAAGAGCGGCCTGGCCACGCTGTCGCGCGGCGCCAAGCGCTGGGAGGTGCTGCGGCGCACGCAGGTCGCCGAGGGCATCATCGATGCCGCGGTCGGCATCGTGCTCGAAAAGCGCCGGCCCGAGAGCATCCACTACATCCCGTTCCTCGACCGCCAGACCGCGATCATCCGCCGCTCGCTCGACCAGCTCAACCGCGACGCCGGACACCTCGCGCTGCAGACGCCGGGCGTATGCGAGATCACCTGCGGCGCGGCGCTCGGCTACCTCGACTTCCGCCTGCCCTACCTCGAGTGGCGCAAGGAGCGCGAGGGCCTGGCCAACTGGTACACCGTGTTCGCGCAGCGGCCGTCGATGCAGAAGACGGCCCCGCCACCGCCCGGATGAAGGCCGCCCTCGCCATCTTCCTTGGCACGGCGCTGGCGGGCTGCGGCCTGTTCGAGTCCCGCGCCGACGAACTGCGCGAGGCCATCGTCGAGACCGCGCTCGACCAGGTCGGCGAGGACTACAAATACGGCGGCGAGAGCCCGAGCGAGGGCTTCGACTGCAGCGGGCTGGTGCAGTACAGCTACAAGGAGTCCGGCATCAAGCTGCCGCGCTCGGCGGCGGCGCAACGCAAGGCCGGCCGCGCCATCAAGTTCGCTGACGCCCGGCCGGGCGACCTGCTCTTCTACCACTTCGGCGACCGCAAGGCCGGTGACCTGCACGTGGTGATTTTCATCGGCGACGGCGAAGCCGTGCACGCGCCGGTGCGCAACGGCGAAGTCGCGGTGATCAAGATCACGGCGCGCGCCTGGCGCGACCGCTACGTCGGCGCGTCGCGCTACATCCACGAGGATTAGAAGGCCGCGCGGTGAGATTCCTGCCGCTGGTGTGGGCGATGCTGTGGCGGCGGCCGGCGCGCACCGTGCTGACCTTCGCCTCGATCGCCGTGGCCTTCATGCTGTTCGGCATGCTGCAGGCCTTCAACAACGTGTTCCACCTCGACGCGCGGCTGGCCGGCGCCGACAACCTGCTGACCACCGACCGCTACGGCCGCCTGGACCGGGGCCTGCCCTATGCGTTCCGCAGCCGCATCGAGGCGGTGGACGGCGTGCGCGTGGTGACGCCCGCCGTGCTGTTCCCGATGTCCTATGCCACCTTCCGCGAGAACACCGGCATCGCGGTGGCGACCGACCCGCACACGATCTTCAGCGACCCGCGCTTCGTGGCCAGTCCCGCCGCCATCCAGGCGTTCCGCGAGACTCGCACCGGCCTGCTCGCCGGGCGCGACATGGCGGAAAAACTCGGCTGGAAAGTCGGCGACCACATCCCCGTGAAATCGACCTGGGTGCAGCGGCGCGACGGCGGCGACACCTGGGAGTTCGACGTCGTCGGCCTGTTCGACTTCAACGAAGAGCTGCTCGGCAAAGTCACGGCGCTGCGTTCGTTCGTGCGCTACGACTACGTCAACGAGGCGCGCGCCAATCCCGACCGCGTCGACCTGTACATCGTCAAGATCGAGTCGCCGGCGCGCGCGCCAACGATCTCGAAAACCATCGACGCGCTGTTCCAGAACTCGGACCACCCGACGCGTACGCTGACCGAGGCCGAGCAACAGCGCACGCAGCTGGCGCAGATCGGCGACGTCGGGCTGATCGTCACCTCGATCCTGTCGGCGGTGTTCTTCACGCTGCTGGTGGTGGCCGGCAACACCATGATGCGCGCGTTCCGCGACCGCATTCCCGAGCTGGCCGTGCTCAAGACGCTGGGCTTCACCGACGGCACGGTTGCCGCGCTGGTGGCGGTCGAGTCGCTGCTGTTGTGCGTGTCGGCCGGCGCCGCCGGGCTGGCGCTGGCGTGGGCTGCGCTCAAGCCGCTGGCCAAGGCGGTGGCCGCGGTGCTGCCGTTCCTGCGCCTCGAGGCGCCGATCGTGCTCGCCGGCATGGGACTGGCGCTGGCGCTCGGCGTGCTGGCCGCCGCCATCCCGGCCTGGCAGTCGGCGCGGCTGTCGGTGATCGCGGCGCTGGCGCGGGCCTGAGCGTGCTGAACCGGATCCTCGCGATGACGGCGCTGAACCTGCGCAGCCTGCCGGCGCGCTGGGGCGTCGCCGCGGTCGTGGTGGCCTGCATGGCCGGCGTCTCGGGCGTGATGGTCGCGATGCTGGCGATGGCCGAGGGCTTCCAGAAGACCTATGCCAGCAGCGGCCGCGCGGACCGCGTCGTCGTGATCGGCAGCGGCGAGAACTTCGAGGGCAGCAGCAACATTTCGCGCGACCAGGCCGCCGTGCTGCTCACGGCGCCCGGCCTGCGCCGGCTGGCCGACGGCGCGCCCGCCGCGTCGCTGGAACGCTACGCCGTCTCGGGGCTGCCGATGAAGAAGGGCGGCGCCGACGGCAACGTCGTGGTCCGCGGGGTCGGTCCGCAGGCGCTCGCGGTCCGCCCCGAGGTGCGCCTGGTGGCCGGCCGCATGTTCACGCCGGGCCTGCGCGAGGTCGTCGTCGGCCGCGGGGCGCAAGAGCAGTTCGTCGGCCTCGAGCCGGGCGCGACGGTGACGCTGGCGGACACGGCCTGGACGGTGGTCGGCGTGCTCGAAGCCGGCGGCGGCGCCGTGGAGTCGGAAGCCTGGGGCGACGTCGAGGTCGTGATGGCGGCCTTCAACCTCACCGCCTACAGCTCGATGGTCGCGGCGCTGGAAACGCCCGCGGCGTACGAGGCCTGCCGCGACTTCATCGCCGGCAATCCCGTGCTGAAGCACACCGCGCTGCGCGAGTCCGAGTACTACGCGGGCCAGACCGGCATCCTCGGCAAGGCCATGCGCGGGATCGGCTACCTGGTCGCCACCATCATGGGGCTCGGCGCGCTGTTCGCGGCGGTCAACACGATGTACGCCTCGGTCGAGTCGCGCAGCGTCGAGATCGGCACCTTGCGCGCGCTCGGCTTCCAGGGCCTGCCGATCGTGGCGTCGGTGCTGCTCGAGAGCGTCGCGCTGTGCCTGGCCGGGGCCGTGCTCGGCGGCGCCGCCGCCTGGCTCGGCTTCAATGGCCACGTCGTGTCCACGGTCAACGGCGCGAGCTTCACGCAGATCGCCTTCGCGTTCAGCGTCAGTCCGGGCCTGCTGGCACAGGGCATGGCCGTCGCGTGCGTGATCGGCCTGCTCGGCGGGCTGCCGCCGGCGCTGCGCGCCGTGCGCGTGCCGATCGTCGAGGCGCTGCGCGCGAACTAGCGCGGCGGCAGGTAGCCGCCCGGATCGACCGGCTTGCCGCGCTTGCGGATCTCGAAATGCAGCACCGGCTTCTGCTCGGGGCCGACGCCAAGCTCGGCGATCGGCTGTCCCGCGGCCACGGTCACGCCCTCGCCCACCAGGCGGCGCCGGTTGTAGCCGTAGGCGGACAGGTGCACGTCGTCGTGCTTGATGATGATCAGCTCGCCATAGCCCTTGAGCGCGCCGCCGCTGTAGACCACCTTGCCGGGCGCGGCGGCGAGCACCGGCTGGCCCAGGTTGCCGCCGATATCGACGCCCTTGCCGCCGTCGCTGAACGGCTTGACCACGTTGCCGGGCGTAGGCCAGCGCCAGCTGAACTTCGTGACGACCTCCGGCGGCGGCAGCTTCACCGGCGCGCGCGGCGTGACCGGGCTGGCCTGGCCGGCGTCCGCCGGCGGAACCATCGGCGCGGTGCGGATCGAGGAGGCGCCGCTGCCCGCGCCTGCCGGCGGCGGGTTCAGGCGGATCAGCTCGCCCGGATGGATCAGGAAATCGGGCCCGACGTCGTTCCACACCGCGAGCTCGCGAAAGTCGAGCTGGTTGCGGAAGGCAATCGAGTACATGGTGTCGCCCTCCTCGACGCGGTGGTAACCCTCGGGCGCCGGCTCGGAGCGCGCCGGCGGCCGGCGGTTCATGCGGTCGGGCCAGCGATAGGCTTCGACGCAGCCCTGGAGCGCGAGCGTCAGCATCAAGAGCGCGGCCAGCGGGCGCGCCCCTCGCTCCCGATGGGCTTGCGCCCAAAGGTCGCTCGAGTCGCGCCCGCTGGCCGCGCATCGGCTCACGACCGTGGCTCCCGGCGCGCCTTGTGGAACAGGAACCACAGCACGAAGGCGACCAGGGCGACGCCGACGGCAATGGCGAGTTCGTCCATGTAGCCGCGCGCCAGCGCGACGGCAGGCTCACCCAGGTAGTAGCCCAGCGCCACCAGCACCGCGCACCACAGCGCGGCGCCGAGCGCGGTGATGGCGATGAACCAGGTCCACGCCATGCCGAAGATGCCGGCCGGCAGCGAAATCAAATGCCGCACCACCGGCAGCAGCCGGCCGATGAAGGTGGCGAGGCGCGCGTTGCGCAGGAACATGGCCTCGGCCTCGTGGTACTTCCCTGCGTCGATCAGCAGGTACTTGCCCCAGCGCAGCAGGAAGGCGCGGCCGACGTACTGGCCGAGCAGGTAGTTGGCGCTGGCGCCGATAACCGAGCCCGCGGTGCCGGCCAGCACGCACAGTGCCGGGTTGAGCGCGCCGGTGGCGGCAAGGTAGCCGGCCGGGATCATCACCAGCTCCGACGGCACCGGGAACAGGCTCGACTCCAGCGCCATCAGCAGCACGATCTCGGCGTAGCCGAGGCCGGCGTACAGCTCGGCGAGCCAGGCGGCGACGGCCTCGACCATCAGCCGCGCCCGCCGAGCAGCGGCACGAAGCTGACGTCGCCGAGCACGCGCGTGACCGGCCCCTTGGGCGTGCGCGTGATCAGCTGCAGCGACTGACTGCCCGGAGTGCCGACCGGGATCACCAGGCGTCCGCCAGGGGCGAGCTGGTCGACCAGCGCCTGCGGCACGCGCTCGGCGGCCGCGGTGACCACGATGGCGTCGTAGGGCGCGTGCGCGGGCCAGCCGCCCATGCCGTCGGCGTAGGTGAACAGGATGTTGTGGTAACCCAGGCGCTCGAGCCGCACGCGCGCCTGCTGCGACAGCATCTTGAGCCGCTCGACCGTGAACACCGCGGGCACCAGCTCGGCCAGCACCGCGGTCTGGTAGCCGGAGCCGGTGCCGATCTCGAGCACCTTGTGCGGCTTGGCGCCCTGCAGGATCGCCTCGGTCATCAGCGCGACGATGTAGGGCTGCGAGATGGTCTGCGACAGGCCGATCGGCAGCGCGTTGTTCTCGTAGGCGCGGCCCTTGAAGGCGTCCTCGAGGAACTCGTGCCGCGGCACCTCGGCCAGCACCTCCAGCACGCGCTCGTCCTTGACGCCCCAGCGGCGCACCTCGTCGATGAGGCGCCTGCGGCTGGCGCCGGAGGCGAGCCCGAGCCCGCGCGAATGGTGGTGCAGGGTCACCGGTCGAGCCCCCGCGCCCACTTGCCGACGTTCTCGAGCGCGCGGTGGTGGGTCAGGTCGGTGTCGATCGGCGTGATGGAGACCTTTCCCTGCGCCACCGCGTGGAAGTCGGTGCCGGGGCCGCAGTCCTGCTCGGGACCGGCGTTGCCGATCCACCAGATGGTGCGGCCACGCGGGTCCTTGTGTTCCTGCGCCTTCTCCGCCTTGTGGCGGTTGCCCAGGCGCGTGACCTGGAAGCCGGTCAGCTCCCCGAACGGCCGGTCCGGCACGTTGACGTTCAGCACGGCGTCGTTGGCCAGCCGGTCGATCTGCAGGCGCTGGATCAGCAGCAGCGTCACGCGGGCGGCGGTCTCGTAGTGCCGCGGCTCGGATCCGGCGCACGACACGGCGATGGCCGGCAGGCCGAGGTGGCGGCCCTCCATGGCCGCGGCGACGGTGCCCGAATACAGCACGTCGTCGCCCAGGTTGGGCCCGGCGTTGATGCCGGAGACGACGATGTCCGGCTCCTGCGGCATGAGGCCGGTCAGCGCGAGGTGCACGCAGTCGGTCGGCGTGCCGTCCACGCACACCACGCCGTCGTCGTGGCGCGTGGCGCGCACCGGATTGAGCAGGGTCAGCGAGTTGCTCGCCCCTGAGCGGTTGCGGTCGGGCGCGACCACGGTCAGCTCGCAGTGCGGGCGCAGGGTGTCGGCGAGCACGCGCAGGCCCGGCGCCCGGCAGCCGTCGTCGTTGGAAAGGAGAATCCGCATGGGTGTATTTTGACAGAGATGACCCGCGATCCCGATGAAGACAACGCGCTGTTTCGCGAAGCGGTCAAGGATGTCAAGCCGCTGAAGGACGGCGGACGGCGGCCGCCCGAGCGCAGCGCGCCGTCGCCGCATCCACGCCAGCACGAGCTCGACGAGCAGGAGGCGCTGCGCGAGAGCCGCGAGGGCCCGCTGCCCGACGTCGGCGACCCGCTCAGCTACCGCAGCGACGGCATCCAGGACAGCGTGTTCCGCCGCCTGCAGCGCGGCACCTACCGCATCGGCGCCGAACTCGACCTGCACGGCCTGCGCTGGGACCAGTCCAAGGTGGCCCTGGTGCGGTTCCTGGCCGCCGCGCGCGAAGCGAACCTGCGCTGCGTGCGCATCATCCACGGCAAGGGCCTGCGCTCGAAGGGCGACGGCCCGGTGCTCAAGCAGCGGCTCGATCCCTGGCTGCGCCAGCGCAGCGAAGTGCTGGCGTACTGCTCGGCGCGGCGGGAGGACGGCGGGACGGGCGCGGTGTACGTGCTGCTGCGGGCCGCCGCCTAGGCCGCGAGGTTCGTCGGGTACTGCGCGCGTCCGGTCAGCTCGAGGGACAGCTGGGCGAGCACTTGGTGGAAGCGCTCGGGGCCGGCCAGGCGCGCGATCTGCAATCCGCCCTGCAAGGCCGCGCCGAGCTCGACCGCCTTGTCCTCGGCCCGGCCGACGAACGTCAGCACGCCCTGCGTACGCCCGGCATCGAGCGTGCGCGTGATCCAGTCGTGGATGTCGCGCGCAAGCAAGCGTGCCTGCTCGCGCATGCCCTCGGGCAGCGCGTGGAACTCGGTGCCCAGCACGCCGCCCGGGCAGCACTTGCAATCGGCCTGCAGGAAGTCGAGGTAGGTCTGGAAATAGGCCTGCAGGCGCGCCCAGGCGCACTCAGTCACGTCGGTGCCCTTGATCCACAGGCAGAAGCGCTCCTGGTAGCGCTTGACCAGCGCCACGCCGAGGCTTTCCTTCGACGGGTAGTGATAGTGGATCGCGGCGTTGCGCACGCCGAGCTGCACGGCGATGTGGTGGTAGCTGAAGGCGTTGTAGCCGCGGCGCTGGAGCAGGTCCTCGGCGGCGTTGAGGATCTCCTCGCCGGTGTCGCGGCCGCGCGCCACGCCACGGCGGCGCGTGGAGAGGGAACCGACGACGGACTTCAACATGGCGCGGAGTATAGGGAGCCGCCGCGCCCGGCGGCAATGAGGAAAAACTACTTACATCGCAGCAGCGCCACGGCCTGCGCGGCGATGCCCTGCCGGCGGCCGATGAATCCCAGGCCCTCGGTGGTCGTCGCCTTGAGGTTGACCGCGGCCGGCTTGATGCCGAGGTCGGCCGCCAGGCGCTCGCGCATGGCGGAGACATGCGTGGCCACGCGCGGCACCTGCGCGATCAGCGTGAGGTCGGCGTTGACCACCTGCCAGCGACCCTTGCGCAGCTGGCGCAGCACGTCGCGCAGCAGGTCACGACTGTTGGCGCCCTTGAAGCGCGCATCGCTGTCCGGAAACCAGTGACCGATGTCGTTCAGCCCGGCGGCGCCGAGCAGCGCATCGCACAGCGCATGGATCAGCACGTCGCCGTCGGAGTGCGCCACGACGCGGTACGCGCAGGCGATGCGCACGCCGCCCAGCGTCACACCCTTGCCCCTTGCGAGTCGATGGACATCGAAGCCCTGCCCCACGCGCAGCATCACTTGCCGTTCTCCATGCGCGTCAGCCAGAACTCGGCCAGCGCGAGGTCGTCCGGCACGGTGACCTTGAGGTTGCTCTCGCTGCCGTGCACCAGGCGCGGCCGCTTGCCGGTGGCCTCCATGGCGGCCGCCTCGTCGGTGATCTCGACGCCGCGCGCCAGGCAATCGTCGAGCGCGGCCTGCAGCAGGTCGAGGCGGAACATCTGCGGAGTCTGGGCGCGCCACAGCTCGCGCCGGCTGACGGTGGAGGCGGCGTGCGTGCCCTCGGCGCGCTTCACGGTGTCGGTCATGGCCACGGCCAGCAGCCCGCCGTGCTCGCCGGTGGCCTCGTCGCGCAGCCGCTCGAGGTCGGCGCGCGTCAGGCAGGGCCGCGCGGCGTCGTGCACCAGCACGTAGGGCGCGGCGGCCTTCGACAGCTCGGCGACCTTGCGCAAGCCGGCCAGCACGGAGTCGGCGCGCTTGGCGCCGCCCGCGGCCGTATGGATCTTCCAGTGGCGCCCCAGCGCGAGCTTGGCGAAGTCGTCGTCGCCCGGCGCCAGCACGATGACCACGCCCTCGATCCAGGGCGCGTCCATCAGCGGGTTGACGCTGTATTCGAGCACGCTGCGCCCGCGCAGCTTCAGGTATTGCTTGGGCTTGGCTGCGCGCATCCGCGCGCCGGTGCCGGCGGCCGGGACGACTGCCCAATAGCGGGGCGCTGCGCCAGTACTCAATCTAGCCGTTCAAATCAGGACGGATGGACGACGAGAAAGAACGTCTCGCCGTCGTGCACCATGCCCAGCGTCGTGCGCGCGCGCGACTCGATCGCGGCGACACCGGACTTGAGGTCGCGGATCTCGGCGTCGAGCGCGGCATTGCGCGCGACCCGCTGTGCGTTCTGCTCGCGTTGCGAGCGCGCCTCGTTGGCCAGGCGGTGCGTGTGCGCGACGCCGCCGTCCGCCACCCACAGGCGGTATTGCAGACCGGCCAGCATCAACATCAAAACTACTGTAAAAATGCGTCGCATCTCCTTAATTTAGCGCACTTTTATCGGAAATGCTTGTGCCCCCGGGTAGCGCGCCCGCCGGCCGAGCTCGCGCTCGATGCGCAACAGCTGGTTGTACTTGGCGGTGCGATCGGCGCGGCACAGCGAGCCGGTCTTGATCTGGGTGGCCGCGGTGCCGACCGCGAGGTCGGCAATGGCGCAGTCCTCGGTCTCGCCCGAGCGGTGCGAGACGATGCTGGCGTACC
>JANNLM010000256.1:0-2097 GCA_031396825.1 Gammaproteobacteria bacterium
GGCCCTGCCGGATCCCAACAAGAGGAATCAATGAAAGCATTGGTGAGCGTCAAGCGCGTGGTGGACTTCAATGTCCGCATCCAGGTCAAGCCCGACGGCTCCGGCGTCGTGACCGACGGCATCAAGCACGCGATGAACCCGTTCTGCGAAATCGCCATGGAAGAGGCGGTGCGCCTGAAGGAGAAGGGCAAGGTCACCGAGATCATCGCCATCACCATCGGCGGCGCCAAGTGCGAGGAAACGCTGCGCACCGCGCTGGCGTTCGGCGCCGACCGCGCCATCCACGTCAAGGAAGAAGGCGAGGTGCAGCCGCTGACCGCGGCGCGCGCGCTGGCCGCGGTGGTGAAGAAGGAAGCCCCGCAGATCGTGCTGCTCGGCAAGCAGGCCATCGACGACGACAACAACCAGACGCCGCAGATGCTGGCGGCGCTGCTCGATTGCGCCCAGGCCACCTTCGCCTCGAAGGTCGAGGTGGACGGCGCCAAGGCCAAGGTCACGCGCGAGATCGACGCGGGCCTGGAGACGCTCGAGATCGACCTGCCGGCCGTGATCAGCACCGACCTGCGCCTCAACGAGCCGCGCTACCTCAAGTTGCCCGACATCATGAAGGCCAAGAAAAAGCCCATCGAAACCGTCACGCTCGCCGACCTCGGCGTGCAGGCCGCGGCGCCGGTGAAGCACGTCAAGACCGCCAACCCGCCGGTGCGCGGCAAGGGCGTGGTGGTAAAGACCGTGGATGACCTCGTCGCGGCGCTGAAGCAGAAAGGGCTGGTGTCATGAGCAAGATCCTGATCGTTGCGCAGCACGGCGGCGGCAAGCTCAACGCGGGCACGGCCAAGGCCGTCACCTGCGCCCAGAAGATTGGCGGCGAGATCGAGATCGCCGTGTTCGCGCCCGATGGCGCGGCCGTGGCCGCCGAAGCCGCCAAGCTTTCCGGCGTGACCCGCGTGCTGCAGGTGGACAACCCCGCCAATGACCACAACCTCGCCGCGATCGTCGCGCCGCAACTGGCCGAGTTGGCCAAGGCACGCGGCAGTTCGCACGTGCTGGCGGCCGGCAGCACCTTCGGCAAGGACCTGATGCCGCGCGTGGCCGCGCTGCTGGGCGTGCCGCAGGTGTCCGACGTGATGCTGGTGCACGCACCCAATAAGTTCGACCGGCCGACCTACGCCGGCAACGCCATCGTCACGGTCGAGACCACGACCTCGCCGGTGGTCGCGACCGTGCGCATGGCCTCGTTCCAGGCCGCGGCCGCGGGCGGCAACGCCGCGGTCGAGAAGGCGACCTGCAGCGCCAGGCTGCCCACGCACACGCGCTTCGTCGGCATCGAGTCGCACAAGAGCGAGCGCCCGGACCTGCAGTCCGCGGCCCGCGTGGTCTCGGGCGGCCGCGCCTTCGGCAGCGCCGACAACTTCAAGATCCTCTACGCGCTCGCCGACAAGCTCGGCGCCGGCGTCGGCGCCTCGCGCGCGGCGGTGGACTCGGGCTACGTGCCCAACGACATGCAGGTGGGGCAGACCGGCAAGATCATCGCGCCGGAGCTGTACGTCGCCATCGGCATCTCGGGCGCGATCCAGCACCTGGCCGGCATCAAGGACGCGCGGACGATCGTGGCCATCAACAAGGACCCGGAAGCGCCGATCTTCGAGGTCGCGGACATCGGCCTGGTCGGCGACCTGTTCCAGATCCTGCCCGAGCTGACTTCGAAGCTTTGACCTACGCCTCCGTCTTCAAGTCCGGCCTGTTCGCCGGCCAGACGCACATCGTCACCGGCGGCGGCTCGGGCATCGGCCGCTGCACGGCGCACGAACTCGCCAGCCTCGGCGCCTTCGTGGTGCTGGTCGGCCGCAAGCAGGACAAGCTCGACACCGTCGCCGCCGAGATTCGCGAGGACGGCGGGCAGTGCATGACGGTGGCTTTCGACATCCGCGACGAAGACGCGGTCAAGGCCGGCATCAAGCAGGTCGTTACCGAGCGCGGCGTCATCCACGCGCTGGTGAACAACGCCGGCGGGCAGTTCCCGTCCCCGGCGATGGCGATCAGCAAGAAGGGCTGGGAAGCGGTGGTCTCGAACAACCTGACCGGCGGCTTCCTGGT